>JADGBD010000210.1:0-1665 GCA_015231665.1 Gammaproteobacteria bacterium | reverse complement strand
TTCGTGCTGAGTCTCGTTCAGAGTTCAAGCCGGAACCCAGGCCAGTTGCCAAGTCCGAGCCGAGGACCGAGCTCAAATCTGAACCTAAGATCGAACCCAAGGCTGAGCCTAAGGCCGATCATAAGGACAGCAGCGAGATTGGCACTGAGATCGGTGACAGCCCGCTGATTCTGGAAGCCATTGATCCGGATCGGCCGCGCTGGCGTGACAGCCGCCGCCAGGCCACCCCGCGGGTGGAGCGCAAGCCGGTGAAGATGCCGGAGATACGTCTGCCGGTGCCGCCGCGGCCGCTGTTGCTGCGCTGGGCCCTGTTTGCCGCCGTCATCCTGCTGGTCGGCTTGCTGCTCTATTGGGGAGTGGGGCAGCTGGGTAAGATTCGCATTCGCTCTCCCGAGGCGGTGATGCAGAATCTGCAGCAGCAGTGGTCGCAATGGTTTGGCTCCGAGCCGGTGGAGGCCATCCCCTTGCCTCAGACCTATGAAACGCCGGGCTTGAGCCCCCCGCCGATCCAGCCCCTGTCGGAAGATGCCCAGTTGCTGGAGCAGCCGCCCTTGACCGATTCCCTGTTCGATCCGGCCCTGGATGCCGCAAGCCAGGTGCCTGCCTCGGCGGATACCGGCGGCGCCAAGCAGATCGAACTGCACATGCTCGGCAGCAGTTGGGTTGAGGTCGAGGATGCCAGCGGCGACTACCGTCTGGTGGGTGAGCTGAAAAAGGGTGAGGTGCATCCCTTCAAGGGCACGCCGCCCTATCGGGTGCTGTTCGGGCGCAGCAACATGGTACAGATCATCGTCGATGGCCAGCCCTTTGACTTCTCCCGCCTGCAGCAGGGCGCGGTCGCCCGCTTCACCCTGAATCCCTAGGTCGGCGCATGTCCAAGCAGATCAAGGCCATCAGAGGCATGCATGACGTCCTGCCGCAGGAGGCGCCGCTGTGGCGGTTTCTCGAAGACAGCGTGCGCGCGGTGCTGGACAGTTACGGCTATGCGGAAATGCGCATGCCGGTGGTGGAGATGACCGCCCTGTTCAAGCGCGCCATTGGCGATGTCACCGACATCGTCGAGAAGGAGATGTACAGTTTTGATGATCGCAACGGCGATAGCCTGACTCTGCGTCCCGAGGGCACCGCCGGTTGCGTGCGTGCCTGTCTGGAAAACGGCCTGCTGCACAACCAGACCCAGCGGGTCTGGTACCGCGGACCCATGTTCCGCCACGAGCGGCCGCAGAAGGGGCGCTACCGCCAGTTCTATCAGATCGGCGTCGAGGCCTTCGGTCTGGATGGGCCGGATATTGACCTGGAAACCCTGCTCATCTGTCGGCGCATCTGGCAGCGTTTGGGGCTTACCCATCTGCAGCTGCAGATCAACAGCCTTGGCGATGCCGCCGAGCGTGCCGCCTATCGCGACCTGCTGGTGGCCTATCTGCAGCAGCACAGGGACAAGCTCGACGAGGACAGCCTGCGCCGGCTGGAGACCAACCCCCTGCGCATTCTCGACAGCAAGAATCCCGAGATGGCGGAACTCATCGCCGCCGCGCCGGTTCTCAGTGATCACCTGGGGGCTGCCAGCCGGGCCCATTTCGATCAGCTGTGCCAGGGCCTGGAGGCCAATGGCATCGCCTATCAGATCAACCCGCGGCTGGTGCGCGGGCTGGACTATTACAATCG
>JADGBD010000209.1 GCA_015231665.1 Gammaproteobacteria bacterium | reverse complement strand
CACCGAGGACTGGCCGAACCAGCTGGATTCGCGCTCGAACACCAGGCCGCCATCCAGGCTGAAGATGGGCACCGTCCAGCCCGGATTGTCCTCGCTGCCCGGGGCGTTGTCCTGCAGCTCATAGCTGGTGTGGCGCAGGCTGAACTTGGGGATGAAATGGCCCCAGGGGCGCAGAATGGGGTAGCTGACCCCCGGCATCAGATCGATGCGCTGGCCGTCCACCAGGCCATCACCACCATCAAAGGCAACGTACTCGGCCTGGAGATGAAACTGCAGGCCACTGTTGCTCGGCACGGACGCATTCAGCAGGAACTGGGGCAGGCGACTGTAGGGCTCATCTGCCGGCAGAAAGAAGCGATCCACGGTCTGGAAGCCCTGTACCCGGCTGGTGAAATTCCAGTAATCCCCGTAATACACCGCCTCGGCCACCCGCTCCAGATGCACCAGGCTGGTTGCCCCCAGGTTCGAGCCAAAGTCACTGAAATAGCGGTCATCGGAGACATGATCCAGATGCAGGCGGGTGGCCCAGCGCGGCGCCGGGGTGGCCCAGTGACGCAGGCTGATGGAGCTGCGATCGGCATCCACACCCAGACCGGGGTCGCGGTCGTTGATGAACTCGGCGCGGAGCTCGTTGCGCGACCAGCTGTTCATGTGGCGCAGCTCGCCGCCGAGCATCAGGCCGCGCTCGGCCATGTAGCGGGGGATGAGGGTGGCGTCGTAATTGGGGGCCAGGTTCAGGTAATAGGGCGTGCTGATATCCAGGCCGGTGTCGCTGCTGCTGGCGATGCTGGGAATGAGGAACCCGGACTTGCGCCGATCGTCGATGGGAAAGCTCAGATAGGGGGTGTAAAGAATCGGCACGCCCTTGAAGCGGACGGTGGCATTGCGCGCCACGCCAACTCCCTCGACCTCATCGGTATCCACCCGGTCGGCCTGCAGCACCCAGTCCTCATTGCCCGGGCGGCAGGTGGTGTAGCTGACCTGCTGGAAGCTGCGGCGGTTCTTATCGTGCATCACCGCCTCGGCGGCGCTGCCGCGGGCGCCAGCCTTGGGCAGGCGATAGCCGCGGATGTTGCTGATGGAGCCACGGTCCTGGTTGGGGAAGAACTCGCCCTTATCGGCCACCAGACGCAGACCGCGGTCGCGATAGAACATATCGCCCTTGAGCTGGAGTCGATCATTGGCCTGATCGTACTTGGCCCAGTCGGAGGCCATGAAGCTGTCGCCGCTGGTGGTGGTGACATCGCCGGAGAAGATGCTGACCTGGCCTTGCTGGAAGAACTCGACCCCATCGGCGTCGATGAGCATTTCCTCGCTCTGCAGCGGCGGTGGCAGGCTGGCCTCGTACAGGGCTCCGGCCTCGGGGCCGCATTGCTGCAGGCTGAGGCCCTCGTCCAGGCGCAGGGCGCGGCCCTGGAGATCGGCATCGCTCTTGACCGCCAGGGCCGAGAGGGCCAGCAGCAGACTGAACAGCGCGAGAAGAATCCTGTCGGTGAAGCGGGCGGTGCTCATGGCTGAAGGGACTGATGCGATCCAGTGAACAAATGGCTGACAAAAGTCTCACATCTGCCTGATTTCTTCAACTGAAACAGTTGCTTATACCGAGCAAACTAGATTAATAAAAAGACCTAAGGCAATGAAATCCATCGGGATGATGGATTGATCAGCGTTGCAGTCAAGCGCTCAGGCCTGAGGAAAATTTACATTACCCAACCTGGCCAGCCCCCTCTCCCCGGCAGTTGCCGAGGGCCCGACAGCCCTTGGCAGGGCGATGCCACAAGCAACAATTGCTTCAGCCAACCAGCAGGCGACAGTCGGGCTAAAGCCCGACCTACAGTTTATGGTTAATCAGGAAGGCTTTTGCCGGCTCTGCAGATACTCTGCCATGGCCTGACAGGCCTGGGCCAGCTCGGTCTCGAACCGATCGAGCAGACCGGGCAGGTCAGGATGGTCAGGCTGGTCTGCCGCCTGAATCTGCGCCGCGGCGGCAAACAGGCGCTGCGCCCCCAGGGTGCCGCTGATGCCCTTGATCGAATGGATGAAGCGCCGGGTCTTGACCTCATCCGCGGCCATGCGCTGCTGCAGGGTGCCCGGGACGCCAGAGTAAAGCCGGTGGAAGTCGCCGAGCAGCCCCAGATAGAGCTCCTCATCCCCACCCATGCGCTGCAGGCCGATGGCGCTGTCGAGCTCTGCCGGCTCGGCAGCGCCGACCGCCTCAGCTTGCACCGAGGCATCGGCTTGCACCTGCTGGGGCCGGAGATACTCCAGCAGCAGGCCGAACAGGCGCTCGACGTCGATGGGCTTGTTGAGGTGTTCGTTCATGCCGCAGGCGCGGGCCTTTTCCACGTCGCTGACCATGGCATCGGCAGTCAGGGCGATGATCGGCACCTGGCTGTCCTGCTTACGAATCTGCCGGGTGGCCTCGTAGCCGCCCATCACCGGCATCTGGATGTCCATCAGGATCAGCTGCGGCCCTGGCTGGCGCTGGTTTTGGCTCTGGCTTTGGCTGAAGCGCTCCACCGCCTCGGCGCCGTTGCTGGCGTCCTCGATCTGGATGCCGCTGTGGCGCAACATGCCGTGGATGATGTCGCGGTTCATCTTGTTATCGTCCACCAGCAGGATGCGGCAGCCCGCCAGCTCGGCCAGGCCTTGGCGCAACACCGCCAGATTGCGGTTGCGCTGCGCCTCCTGCTCGGCGGCGGAGAGGGGCAGATGCGGCATCAGGCTCGGCCGGCTCTTGTCCCGACTGGCCGCCTGCTGAGCGGGCTGCTGAACTGGCTCCTGATCGGGCTGGCATTGGCCCGGCTGCAGCGGCAGCTCGAAGAAGAAACTGCTGCCCTGGCCCAGGGCGCTTTCCACCCAGATCTTACCGCCCATCATTTCCACCAACTGCTTGCTGATGGTCAGCCCCAGTCCCGTGCCACCGTATTTGCGCGTGGTGCTGGTGTCTGCCTGGGTGAAATACTGGAACAGCCGCTCCTGCTGCTCCGGGCTCAGGCCAATGCCGGTATCCCAGACGCGAAACCGCAGCCAGTCCGGCCGCTCGGCGCGGCGAATCTCCACCCCGACCTCGCCCGCCTCGGTGAACTTGACCGCGTTGCCCAGCAGGTTGATCAGCACCTGGCGCAGACGGGTGGGGTCGCCGATGAAGGCCCGCGGCAGATCGGCCTCGGGGGCGATGACAAAGCGCAGCTGCTTTTCTTCCGCCTGCAGCTCCACCAGAGGGCTGATGTGGTTGAGCAGGGCTTCCAGGTCAAATTCGATCTGCTCCAGATCGAGCTTGCCGGCCTCGATCTTGGACAGGTCGAGGATGTCGTTGATCAGCCCCAGCAGGGCGCTGGAAGAGGTGTCGATGGCATTCAAATAGCGCCGCTGCTCCTCGTTGAGCGGTGTCTGCTTGACCAGATAGGTCATGCCGATGATGGCGTTCATCGGCGTGCGAATCTCGTGCGACATGTTGGCGAGAAAGTCGGACTTGGCCCGGGTCGAGGCCTCGGCTGCCTCCTTGGCCTGGCGCAGTTCCTGGTTGGAGTCGGCCAGCTGCTGGGTGCGCCGCTCCACCTGCTGCTCCAGGTCGGCGCTCAGACTCTGGTAGCGTTGCAACAGGCTCTGGGTCTCGTTGTTCTTCTGGCGGAAGACCTCGGCGGCGCGGGTCAGCTCGCCGATCTCATCGTCCAGGGCGTAGCGCGGAATCTCCGCATCTCCCGCCCCCTGGGCAAGGCGGCGAAAGGTCTGGGTCAGGCGATCGATGGGCAGGGTGATGCTGCGGCCAATGACCAGCGACAGGCTGGCGATGATGAGCAAAAACCCCAGGCCGACCATCAGCTCGGTCTGGATCACCTGGCTGATGGTGGTGTTGATCTCGGCGCCGATGGTGCCCATTTCGAGCCCGAGCAGCTCGCTCATCTGGCGCGACTGATAGGCCACCTCATAGGCCTCGGCGGCCATCACCACGTTCACCAGATAGAGATAGCCGCGGGTGCGCTGCACGGCTTCGAGAATGCTGCTCTCGTAAGCATCTATGGTGTGCTTCAGCTCGCTGGCGCGGGCCTGCTGCGCCGGGCTGACGAAGATCTGCGCCAGGCCGGCGCGCACCGCGTTGATATCGGCCTTGGCGCGGTCGATGTCGGCGGAACTGAGGGAGTCGAAATAGCGATAGGCGTTCTTCTCCACCAGCAGCAGGTCGCTGAGCACCTGGATCGCCAGCAGGCGCGCCTGGATATCGGTCTCCACCAGGGAGTCGAGATAGGCGCGCATCTGCCGCTCGGTGTCCGAGGCGTGGCGGCGGATCACCTCGCTGACCAGCAGCGACTGGCGCTGGCGCTGCTCGCGCAACTGCATGAACACCT
>JADGBD010000208.1 GCA_015231665.1 Gammaproteobacteria bacterium | reverse complement strand
GAAACAGGATCAAACCCAGGCCTACGCCATAGGTACGCAGCCACAACTTAATCAGCAGACCAGGTTCAGTGGCAGTAGCCAGCCCCGCCAGATGCTGGGCAACAACCGCCAGGCTAAAGGGCAGCATCCACAGGCTGACAAACAGCAGATAAGTGCGCACCCCAGACTGGCGCCAATCCTCAGGGCGCGCCCAGAATAGCGCGCCAATGATGAGCACAGATACCAGGTGCAGACTGGCCCATTTGGCCACCAGGCTGAACACCAGAAGAAAAACCAACAGCCCCGCGATCAGACTGGCTCTACTTGTCTGTTGGAGTTGGAGCAGGTTGATCGGCATAATGCGGCCCAGTTGAATGGCAAGGTCCAATTCTACCAGTCTGGGTCGCAGACAGCAGTTTCAGACGCTCACCACAACTGCCGAGCACTGGGCGCGAGCCACCAGGTCGGCTTTTATTTAACATAATCAATGCCCTGTGTAATTCCTGGATGAACTCAGTGAAGCCTTCTTCTTTGCATCTGCAACCCATTATCCTCTGCGGCGGCTCGGGTACCCGCCTCTGGCCTTTGAGCCGCAAGAGCCTGCCCAAGCAGTTTGTGCCCCTGATTGGCGGCAAGAGCCTGTTGCAGGCGACCTTTGAGCGGGTGGCGGAGCTGGTTCCTCAGGGTGCTGTCTGGACCCTGGCCAGCGAGGAGCATCGGTTTCTTGTGCGGGATGCCGCCGAGGCAGCCGGGGTGGCCTGGCTGAGCCTGCTGGAGCCGGTGGGCCGCAACACTGCACCGGCAATGGCGGTGGCGGCGCTGAATGCCGCTCCGGAGCAGTTGCTGCTGTTTCTGCCGGCGGATCATCATGTGCCGGAGAAGGCCCTGTTTCTGCAGACCCTGACCGAGGGTGTGGCGGCGGCGGAGCAGGGTGGGCTGGTGACCTTTGGCGTGACCCCGACCCAGCCGCATACCGGCTACGGCTACATCCAGGTCGAGGCCTCGGCAGAGCCGGCCAAGCCGGTGCGGCGGTTTGTCGAAAAGCCGGATCAGCAAACCGCACTGGCCTATCTGGCCGCAGGGGATTATTTCTGGAACGCCGGCATCTTTCTGGTCCGTGCCGATGCCCTGCTGGATGCCTTGGAGCAGCATGCCCCGGACATTCTCGACAGCGCCCGGCTGACGGTCGCCGGCCAGCGTGAGGATGGGCAGTTCATCCATCTGCCAGCAGAGGCCTTCGCCGCCTGCCGCGCCGAGTCCATCGATTACGCCGTGCTGGAGCGGCATCAGCCGGTGGCCATGGTGCCTTTCCGCGGCGCCTGGTCGGATGTGGGCAGCTGGAATGCGGTGGCTGAGCTGGCGCAGGCGGATGAACAGAATAACCGTATCCTCGGCCAAGGCCATGTGTACCAGGCGCAATCCACCTTTATCCACGCGCCGCATCGGCCGGTGGTGGCCCTGGGCACGGAAAACCTGTTGATCATAGACACCACCGATGCCCTGCTGGTGGCTGCCAGCAGCCATGCCGAGCAGGTCAAGGAGGTGGTTGCCCAGCTGCAGGAGGCGCATGTTCCCCAGGCTAGCCAACACCGCCACGCCGCCCGTCCCTGGGGCGAGTACGATGCCATCGACGAGGGCCACCGCTTCAAGGTCAAGCGCATCAGCGTCAAGCCAGGGGCCAGCCTCAGCCTGCAACTGCACCATCACCGCGCTGAGCACTGGATCGTGGTCAAGGGCACGGCGCGGGTGACCTGCGGCGATGAGAGCTTTCTGCTGACAGAAAATCAGTCCACCTTTATCCCCATCGGCACCCCTCACCGCCTGGAAAACCCCGGCCGCATCCCCCTGGAGATGATCGAGGTGCAATCCGGCAGCTATCTGGGCGAAGACGACATCCGCCGCTTCGATGACGATTATGGAAGGAATTAATCCTCGGCATGATCACTAACCTGAGCAAAAGCATCAAAAACCATGACGACAACGCCTAACACCTCCAACCTAACCCCTAAGCCTTCCATGCCTGTGGCCCTGATCACCGGCATTACCGGCCAGGATGGCGCCTATCTGGCGGAATTCCTCCTCGCCAAGGGCTATCTGGTGCACGGGATCAAGCGCCGCAGTTCGCTGTTCAATACCGATCGCATCGATCATCTGTACGTGGATCAGCACGACATCAGCGCAGACACGCCCCATCTGGTTCTGCACCACGGTGATTTGACCGATTCCAGCTCGCTGATCCGCATCATCCAGCAGGTGCAGCCGGAGGAGATATACAACCTGGCGGCGCAAAGCCATGTGGCGGTGAGCTTCGAGGAGCCGGAATACACCGCCAACTCCGATGCCCTGGGCGCCCTGCGCATCCTTGAGGCCATCCGCATCCTCGGGCTGGAGCAAAAAACCCGCTTCTATCAGGCATCCACCTCAGAGCTGTACGGCCTGGTGCAGGAAACACCGCAGCGCGAGACCACCCCCTTCTACCCGCGCAGCCCCTACGCCGTGGCCAAGCTCTATGCCTACTGGATCACGGTGAATTATCGCGAGGCCTACGGCATCTACGCCTGCAACGGCATCCTGTTCAATCACGAATCGCCGGTGCGCGGCGAGACCTTCGTCACCCGCAAGATCACCCGTGCTCTGGCGCGCATCAAGCTCGGTCTGCAGGACTGCCTCTACCTGGGCAACCTGTCGGCCCGGCGTGACTGGGGCCATGCCAAGGACTATGTGGAGATGCAGTGGCTGATGCTGCAGCAGGAAAAGCCCGAAGACTTCGTCATCGCCACCGGTGTGCAATATTCGGTGCGGGATTTTGTCGATGCCGCTGCCAAGGAACTGGGCCTGAACATCAGCTGGTCTGGCGAGGGCGTCAACGAGGTGGGCCGGCTGGAGGGCAAGGAAGTCGTCAAGGTCGATCCGCGCTACTTCCGCCCCACCGAGGTGGAAACCCTGCTGGGCGACCCGAGCAAGGCCAAGCAAAAGCTCGGCTGGACGCCGCGCATCTCTTTCCAACAGCTGGTGGCGGAAATGGTGGGCGAAGACCTCAAGGCCGCCGAACGCGACGAGCTGATCAAACGCCACGGCTATACGCCGATGGATTATCATGAGTAAACAAGATCCAACCCGGCCAAGCCTAACCAAATAAAGGACGCAGAGCCCGCAAAGCAGCGCGGAGATCGCAGATTTAAAAGAGAAGAAAGTAGGCAAACTTTGCGTGCTCTGCGCTACTCAGCGATCTCTGCGTCTTGGTATGGTCTAAATTTACTCAAGACTTCACGGACAAGGAGCTGATTGCTCACGCCATGACCCATAAATCCCCCCCCAAAATCTACGTCGCCGGCCATCGTGGCATGGTTGGCTCTGCCATTGTCCGTGCCCTGGCCGATCTGGGTCAGACTCACTTGCTGACACGCACCCATGCCGAGCTGGATCTTATCGATCAGGCGGCGGTGCGTGCCTTTTTTCTGCAGGAAAGGCCGGACCAGGTCTATCTGGCTGCGGCCAAGGTGGGTGGCATTCATGCCAACAACAGCTATCCGGCGGAATTTATTTACGAAAACCTCATGGTGCAGGCCAATGTCATCGACGCCGCCTACCGCGCCGGGGTGAAAAAGCTGCTGTTTCTCGGCTCCAGCTGCATCTACCCCAGGCTGGCGCCCCAGCCCATGGCGGAGGAGGCCCTGCTCAGCGGCCACCTGGAGCCCACCAACGAGCCCTATGCGGTGGCCAAGATCGCCGGCATCAAGCTGTGCGAAAGCTACAACCGTCAGTACGGGGTGGACTATCGCAGCGTCATGCCCACCAACCTCTATGGCCCGGGGGACAACTATCACCCGGAAAACAGCCATGTGATCCCGGCGTTGCTGCGCCGTTTTCACGAGGCCAAGGTCAACCAGGCCGCCAGCGTCAGTATCTGGGGCAGCGGCACGCCGCGGCGGGAATTTCTCCATGTGGACGACATGGCCCGTGCCTCGTTGCATGTGATGAACCTGGACCCGGCAACCTACGCCCAGCAGACCGACCCCATGTGCAGTCACATCAACGTCGGTGCGGGTACCGACCTGAGCATTCGCGAGCTGGCCGAGACCATCCAGGCCGTGGTCGGCTATCCGGGGGAAATTCGCTTCGATACCAGCAAGCCCGACGGCACCCCGCGCAAGCTGATGGACAGCAGCCGCCTGCACCGCCTGGGCTGGCAGCCGCAGGTGGCGCTGAGGGAGGGTCTGGAGCAGGCCTATGCGGCCTTCTTGCAGGCGTTGACGGCGGAGTCCGGGCGGTTCTGAGAGCCCACTAGCTGGTTTAGCGTTGCGCGAGTAACTGCTGATAGAGCTCGATCGCTGCATCCAGCAGCTGCTGCAAGCGGTAGCCGTTCACCGCAGGCACCGGCTGTTGCTGTTGCAGCAGCTC
>JADGBD010000207.1 GCA_015231665.1 Gammaproteobacteria bacterium | reverse complement strand
ATTTGTGTTTATTCGCGTTCATTTGCGGACCCAAAATTCTGAACCAAAGGCCTAATCCATGTCACATCTTTATATCACTGGCACCGCGCGGCGCACGGGTAAATCGGCCCTGAGCCTCGGCTTCATGGACCGGCTCAGCGCCAGCAATGGCAATGTCGCCTATTTTCGGCCGATCATCATGGATGAAAACGACTCGGTGATGCGCCTGATGCGCTCGCGCTACGGCAGCCACGAGGGTGCTATCCACTATGGCCTGCTCGCCAGCGAGGCGCGGCCGCTGCTCGCCGCTGGCGAAAAAGATGAGGTGATCAAGCGCATCCTCTCGCGCTTTCAGGTGCTGGAGCACAGCTACAGCCACATCCTCTGCGAGGGCGTGGATTATGCCGCCAGCCTGCCGGGGGAGGAGCTGGACTTCAACCTGGAGCTGGCCAATCACCTCGGCTGCCAGGTGGTGGCGGTGCTCGATGGCTTCCAGCACGACCCCAGCCAGCTGTGCGAGGACCTGCAGGCCCTGCAGGAAACCCTGGAGGAACACCACAGCGCCGTGTTCGCCCTGTTCATCAACCGGGTGGAACCGGAGCTGATGACCGATCTCAAGGAAAAGCTCAAGTGCGACGAGGAGTTGGCCAAGCTGCCGCTCTATCTGATCAGGCAGCAGCCGCTGCTGGACATGCCCAGTGTCGGCGAGGTCGCCCAGGCGCTCAATGCCAAGGTGCTGGCCGGCAGTCCCGCCAGCCTGGAGCGCGAGGTGGTGCATTTTCAGGTGGCGGCGATGGAGCTGCCGCATTTCCTCCGCCGGGTGCAGGATGGCAGCCTGGTGATCACCCCCGGCGACCGCTCCGATCTCATCGTCGGCAGCCTGATGGCCGATGCCAGCCGCAACTATCCGCAGATCGCCGGGGTGCTGCTCACCGGTGGTCTCACCCCGGCACCCGAGGTGATGCGGCTGGTGGATGGTCTGGGCCGGGCCAATCTGCCCATCCTGCTGGTGGAAACCGATACCTTCACCACCGCCATGGCGGCCAGTCGGGTGGAGTCTCACCTCAACCCGGAAAACCCGCGCAAGCTGGCGGCGGCCCTGGCCCTGACCGAGGAGCTGGAGATCGACTGCGGCAGCCTGATCGGCGATGAAATGGCCGATCGCTCCGAGCGCACCACACCGCTGCGCTTCGAGTACGAGATCATCCAGCGGGCGCGCAGCGATCGTCAGCACATTGTTCTGCCCGAGGGTGCCGAGGAGCGCGTGCTGCGCGCCGCCGAGGTACTGCTGCTGCGCGAGGTGGCGGACATCACCCTGCTCGGCGACGTGGATGAAATCCGCGCCAAGGCGGCGCACCTGGCGCTGCGCCTGGACAAGGCCCAGCTCATTGACCCCAGCCGCTCGCCCCTGCGCCAGCGCTATGCCGATGCCCTCTTCGCCGCCCGCCAAAGCAAGGGCCTGACCACCCAGGGGGCCTGGGACCTGGCGGAGGACGTCAGCTATTTCGGCACCCTGATGGTGCAATGCGGCGATGCCGACGGCATGGTCTCGGGCGCGGTGCATACCACCCAGCACACCATCCGTCCGGCGTTCCAGCTGATCCGTACCGCGCCGGGGCATGAGCTGATCTCCAGCGTGTTTCTCATGAGCCTGGCCGACCGGGTGCTGGTCTATGGCGACTGCGCGGTCAACCCCGAGCCCAACGCCGAGCAGCTGGCGGAGATCGCCATCACCTCGGCGGCCACCGCTGAGCGTTTCGGCATCATCCCGCGGGTGGCCATGCTGTCCTACTCCACCGGCGACTCCGGCGAGGGCGAGGCGGTGGACAAGGTGCGCCAAGCGGTGGCCATCGCCCGCCGCCAGGCCCCCTGGACGAAGCTGGAAGGGCCGATCCAGTTCGACGCCGCGGTCGATCCCGCCGTCGCTCGCACCAAACTGCCCGGCAGCGAGGTGGCGGGGCGCGCTACGGTGTTCATCTTCCCCGACCTCAATACCGGCAACAACACCTACAAGGCGGTCCAGCGCACCGCCGGCGCCGTCGCCATAGGACCCATCCTGCAGGGGCTGAACAAGCCGGTAAACGACCTCTCTCGCGGCTGCACGGTCACCGACATAGTCAACACCGTCGCCATCACCGCCATCCAGGCCCAAGGCAGCAACCGGGCTTGATGGAAAGCAGGACGCAGAGAGCGCGGAGAAGCGCAGAGAACGCAGAGTTAAATTTGTAGCCTGGATGTAGCGCAGCGGAATCCGGGGTTGCTGCTGGGGGCTGATGGCTGGCCGCTGACGGCTGACAGCTGAAAACGAGCTATGCCAAATCGACCCAGGCCTTTATACTGCCTGGCCCGGTCGCTCTGACCGTGTCATTTTTTTATTCCAGGTACCTCAATGTCCGATACCCCCCAAGCCGCCATCAGCTTTCGCGTGCTGATTCTGCCCGCATCCCTTTTTTCCGTGCTCGACGAAGTGGGCTACGAAAGCCCCACGCCGATCCAGGCCCAGGCCATTCCGCCGCTGTTGGAGGGGCGTGATCTGCTTGGCCATGCCCCCACCGGCACCGGCAAGACTGCCGCCTTTGCCCTGCCCCTGCTGGCGCGCATTGATATCAACAACCCCCAGGTGCAGGTGATGGTGCTGGCGCCCACCCGCGAGCTGGCCATCCAGGTGGCCGAGGCCTTTCAGCGCTACGCCTCGCATATCAAGGGCTTTCACGTCCTGCCCATCTACGGCGGCCAGGACTATGCCGGCCAGATTCGCCAGCTCAAGCGCGGCGTGCACGTGGTGGTCGGCACCCCGGGGCGGGTCATGGATCACATGGACAAGGGTCGGCTGAATCTCGACGGCCTCAAGACCCTGGTGCTGGACGAGGCCGATGAGATGCTGCGGATGGGCTTCATCGACGATGTCGAATGGATTCTGCAGAAAATGCCGGCGCAGCGGCAGATGGCGCTGTTCTCCGCCACCCTGCCCAAGGAAATCCAGCGCATCGCTCGCCAGCACATGAACGATCCGCAGGAAATCGCGATCAAGACCCGCACCGCCACCGCCGACACCATCCGTCAGCGCTACTGGCTGGTCAGCGGCCTGCACAAGCTCGATGCCCTGACCCGCATCCTTGAGGTGGAAACCTTCGAGGGCATCATCCTCTTCGTCCGCACCAAGACCGCCACCCTGGAGCTGGCGGAAAAGCTGGAAGCCCGCGGCTATGCCGCCGCTGCCCTCAATGGCGACATGGCGCAGAAGCAGCGCGAGCAGATGGTGGAGCGGCTCAAGCAGGGCTCGCTGGATATTCTCGTCGCCACCGATGTGGCCGCCCGCGGCCTCGACGTGGAGCGGGTCAGCCACGTCATCAACTACGACATCCCCTACGACACCGAGGCCTATATCCACCGCATCGGCCGCACCGGCCGGGCCGGGCGCAAGGGTGATGCCATTCTCTTCGTCGCCCCGCGTGAGCGGCGTATGCTCGCCGCCATCGAAAAGGCCACGCGGCAGAAGATCGAGCTGATCCAACTGCCCTCCACCGAGATGGTCAACAGCAAGCGCATTGCCGACTTCAAGCAGGGCATCAGCGATGTGCTGGCCGCCGGCGAGCTGGATTTCCTCCAGGGCCTGATCGAGCAGTATCAGAATGAACACGACATCTCCGCCCTGGAGATCGCCGCCGCCCTGGCGAAGATCTCCCTGGGGGATCGCGAATTTCTCCTCAAGCCGGAGAAAGAGCGTCCCGCAGCGCCGGAAAAATATGCCCGCCCGGACCGGCCGGAACGCGGCGAGCGGCCTGATCGGACAGATCGCCCCGATCGCAAGAAAGCCGAGGGCCGCAGCTTCAAGGGCCCGGAGCACCCACCCAAGGGGATGGAGCGGTTTCGCATCGAGGTGGGTCACAACCACAAGGTCAAGCCGGGCAACATCGTCGGCGCCATCGCCAACGAAGCCGGGCTGGATTCCCAATACATCGGCCACATCGATATTCAGGACGACTTCAGCTTCATCGACCTGCCCCTGGGCATGCCCGATGACGTCTTCACCGACCTGAAAAAGGTCTGGGTCTGCGGTCAGAAGCTGAACATCTGCCGGCTGGAAAACAGCGCCCCGACCAAGCCGCCGAAAAAGGTGAAAAAACGCAAGGAAGACAAAGGCGCGAGCTGAGGTTTCAGCCCCTGTAGCCCGGATGCAGCGAAGCGGAATCCGGGGGAGGACTTGCCGTTCGCTGAGCGAAGTCGAAGCGAGCGGCGGCTGGCTTCGGCCCTTCGGCTAGGCTCAGGACGCCGCTCCGCTCAGCCAGCGCTTTTTCGCTCAGTGGACAACATTGATTTCAGTTCTGGGTCAGCAAGGCTCTGATCATCGATTGGGCCTGGCCCAGGTAGCTGCCGCCGAACAGATTGGCGTGGTTGAGGATGTGA
>JADGBD010000206.1:2502-4400 GCA_015231665.1 Gammaproteobacteria bacterium | reverse complement strand
ATGTCCTGAGAGAAGTTAAAAAAGATAATTATATCAATACACTGAAGAGCTCTGCGCTTTTGTCTTTCTCTTGCTATGGTTGGCCCAAAAAAAATTCGCGAATATTGCTGCATCATCGGGGTATGGTTGCTCAATCCCTGTGTGGCTTGGGGTGTTTCCATGTTGTTAATAAATTTCAATGCGATAAGGCATGTTGAGTCCTGATTTTGCGCTCTGATTCTGGGTGAGCTGAGTGATGATTTTCCAGTGCATTCCTGTTCAAGGGATTGGCGATGTGAACCCTCGGCATGGAGAGGGGATTATAGAGAAAATCTGCCTCGATGATCAGCCTTGGGCTGCCTGCAGAGACCCAGAACGAATTGGCGCTGGGCCGATCTGCTGCATGCTCTGTGGAATGAAGAGTTTGAACTTGGGGGATTTTGTCTTGACTAGGAAGGGCAATTTTACAATGGCGTCAATTTAAGCAATTAGTATAAGTAACTAAATGAATATACAAGAATTATTAGCGATAGCGTTAAGTGAGGTCATTATGCGCCAACCCCGGTTCCGACCTCTTTATTGAGAATACTTGTTGACTCGGAGTTCCGGCGCACTGAGTGTTCCCTATCGCTCAGTGCAATAACGCCACACTCTTGACCTGGGCATAGACCCGTTGACCCGGGCTCAGCCCCAGGGCCAGGCCGGAGCGGCGGGTGATGCGGGCGAGCAGGGTCTGCTCATCCAGCAGGCGCAGTTGCACCAGCAATTGCGTGGCGTCGGCGTCGCGCACGTCGATGATATCGGCGGGGAAGATATTGAGAATGCTGGTGTCGTGGCGACTGCTCAGCGCCAGGCTGACATCGCGTGCCTGAATCTGCAGGCGGGTGCGGGTGCCGATGCGAAGATCCTCTCGGGGTACGAGAAAACGGTTGCCACCACAGTCGATGGTGGTCAGATGAAAACTGTGGTCGTGTCCGCTGACCTGTCCCTCGAGGATGGACGAGGCATTGCTCAGGTGCGCCAGGGGTAGTTTCAACGAGGTCAGCAAACCAGCCACGGGACCGCTCGCCTTGACCCGACCCTGCTCCAGCAGAACCATGCGATCCGCCAGACGGGCCACCTCGGCGGGGTCGTGGGAAACGTAGATCACCGGCAGGCTCAGCTCGTTGTGCAGTCGTTCAAGATAGGGCAGGATGTTCTCCTTGGCCTGGTGGTCGAGGGCCGAGAGTGGTTCGTCCATCAACAGTAATTGCGGCTGCGACAGCAGGGCGCGGGCGATGGCCACGCGTTGACGCTCACCGCCGGAGAGGTTCTTCGGCGCCCGCTGCAGCAGGTTGCCGATGCCGAGCAACTCGACGATGTCCTTTTGCGTCACCACCGTTGGTCGCTCCCCTGCGGTGCCGGCAGCACGACGGGCGAAGTCGAGGTTACCCTGGACCTTCATGTGGGGGAACAGGCTGGCCTCCTGAAAGACGTAGCCGATGGGCCTTTGGTGGGTTGCCAGCCAGTGGCTCTCGTCCTGCCAGATTGCACCGTTGACACGGCAGAAGCCGCTGGAGCGTTGCAGCCCGGCGAGACAGCGCAGCACCGTGGTCTTGCCGCTGCCGGAGTGGCCAAACAGAGCGGTGACGCCTGCACCCGGTGCATCGAAACGCACATCCAGGCTGAAGCCGTCCTGTTGGGCCAGCTGGAAGGCGACCTCAACGCTCATGCCGAACCGCCTGCATGTGTCGCTCGAGTCGGTACATGGCAACGACGACAACGAAGGAGAACAGCAGCATGCCTGCGGCCAGCCAATGGGCCTGCGCCCACTCCAGCGCCTCGACATGGTCGTAGATGGCCACCGACAATACCTTGGTCTCGCCGGGGATGTTGCCGCCGATCATCAGTACCACGCCGAACTCACCGACGGTATGGGC
>JADGBD010000206.1:0-2479 GCA_015231665.1 Gammaproteobacteria bacterium | reverse complement strand
GTCAATAGACCGGGGCTGGCCAGCGGCAGGGCCACGGTGAAAAAGGCGTAAAGCGGACTGGCACGCAGGGTGGCGGCCACCTCCATGGGGCGATTGCCCATGGCTTCGAAGGCGTTGCGCACCGGTTGCACGACAAAGGGCAGCGAGTAGAGCGCCGAACCCACCACCAGCCCGGCGAAGGTAAAGGGCAGGGTACCCAGCCCCAGCGCCTGGGTCAGCTCACCGATGGGCCCCTGAGGACCGAGCATCAGCAGCAGATAGAAGCCGAGCACCGTGGGTGGCAACACCAGCGGCAAGGCGACGATGGCGCCGACCCAGTCACGGCAGGCACAGCGGGTGCGCGCCAGCCACCAGGCCAGCGGCGTGCCCAGAAACAGCAGGATCAGGGTGGTCACCGTAGCCAGTTTCAGGGTGAGCCAGATGGGTTGCCAGTCGAAATCCACGTATCCCTCCTCTACTAAGCCTGTGCTGAAAAGCGCCTATTTCACGCCGTATCCGTAGCGGCGCGCAATGGTTTGACCCTCAGGACCGAGGAGAAAGCGCAAAAAGGCCTCCGCTGCGGGATGTTCCTTGCCCCGGTTGAGCAGGATGGCATCCTGGTGGATGGGGTCGTAGAGGGTTTGCGGCGGGGTCCAGCGGGAGCCTCGATGCGAGTCGATGACCTGGGAGAGGGCGACGAAGCCCAGCTGGGCGTTGCCGGTCATGACGAACTGGTAAGTCTGGGCGATGTTGTCGCCGCGCACCAGTTTGCTCTGGATCTCGGCACCCCATCCCAGGGCCTTGATTATCTGCAGGGCGCCCCCGCCGTAGGGTGCGGTCTTGGGATTGGCGATGGCGATTCGCCGCACCCCCGCAGCGCGCAGGGCATCGGGACCTGCGATCAGATCCGGGTCGGGACTCCACAGCACCAGTTTGCCAGTGGCGTAGGTATGGGGTGTTTGCCCCAGACCCTCGCGCTGCAGTCGCAGCGGCGCCTCTTGGTCTGCAGCGAGAAACAGGTGGTAGGGGGCGCCATGAATGATCTGGGTATAGAGTTTGCCGGTGGAGCCGTAACTGACCACGGACTCGTGGCCGGTGCTGGCGCCAAAACGGGCCACCAGTTCGCGCATGGGCGCGGTGAAGTTGGCCGCCGCGGCGATCTTCAACTCCTCGGCCGGGCTGTTGCCGGCGAAGATCAGCAGGAAGAGGAAAACAAGGCGCATGGTTTTTGTGTGCCTTAAAGATCACGCCGCTCGACCATTTCCGGGTCGGCGGTGATTTCACGGTAAATCTCTATGCGTTCCCCGTCGGCAACGGGCGCGCTGAGTTGGGTCAGTTTGCCAAAGATGCCGACCTTCTGCTTGTTCAGATCGATATCCGGGAACTGATCGAGAATGCCGGAGTGCTCGATGGCATCCATCACCGTCGAACCATCGGGTACGTCCAGCTTGAGCCATACCTGTTTGAATTTATCGGCGTAGGCCACACCCACGTTCATTGTTTGCCTCCTCGTCAGGCTTCCACCGGGCCTTGCGCTAGCCGCCGCCTGCGCTGGGCCAGGGATCGATCGAGCAGGCGCTTGCCCGCCATCAGGAAGGCCAGGACGATGAATCCCCCCGGTGGCAGAATGATCAACAGAAAGCCCTTGTAGTCCGGGATCAGCTGCAGCTCGAGAAAGGAGGCCCACTGACCGAGCAACAGCGCGGCGTTGGCGAACAGAGTGCCGCTGCCCAGCATCTCGCGAGCCGCACCCAGTGTGACCAGGGCGAAGGTGAAGCCAAGTCCCATCATCAGGCCATCGAAGAGGGCAGGCAACACCGGGTTGCGCGAGGCAAAGGCCTCGGCGCGGCCGAGTATGGCGCAGTTGGTGACGATCAGCGGGATGAACAGGCCGAGCACCTTGTGCAGGTCGTGCACCCAGGCGTTCATGCTCATGTCCACCAGAGTGACCAGCACGGCGATGATGAGAACGAAGATGGGGATGCGCACCTGCGGCGTGATGATGTTGCGCAACCCGGAGATGAGCAGTGCCGCGAGGATGAAGACGGCGGTGGAGGCCAGTCCCATGCCCAAGCCGTTGCTGGCGGTGCCGGTGACCGCCAACAGTGGGCAGAGGGCCAGGGCCTGGGCGAAGACGATGTTGTTGTCCCACAGGCCGTCCTTGCCGATGCGTTTGTAGTCGACACTCATGGTTTGGCGTTCCTGGAGGTTTCCTGTTCGGTGATGCTGACCGGGTTGACCAGGGCCGTCTGGTGACGCTGAAAAAAGCTCAGTCCCTCGCGGATGGCGGCGACCACGGCCCTTGGCGTGATGGTGGCGCCACTGAAGGCATCGAACTGGCCACCATCCTTCTTTACCTGCCATCGCTCGATGGGCGGATTGCCCAGCGACAGCCCGTTGAAGTCGAGAATCCAGTCGTCTCGCGCCACCTCGATCTTGTCGCCCAGGCCCGGGGTCTCGGCATGGGCGAGCACGCGTACCCCGAGAACTCGTCCCTCGG
>JADGBD010000205.1 GCA_015231665.1 Gammaproteobacteria bacterium | reverse complement strand
GGTAGCAAAAGGGCTGGGCCATCAATACCATGGCCTCGTAGCAGGCGGAATCGCCATGGGGATGGAACTTGCCCAGCACATCGCCCACGGTGCGCGCCGATTTCTTGTGTTTGGAAGCCGCCGACAGCCCCAGCTCGGACATGGCATAGACAATCCGCCGCTGCACCGGCTTCATGCCATCACCAATATGCGGCAGGGCGCGGTCGAGGATGACGTACATGGAATAATCCAGGTAGGCCTTCTCGGTAAAGCTCTTGAACGGCAGCTGCTCGAAGGCCTCTACCAGGGGTTGAATGGGGCTGCTCACGGATGCTCCGCTCCTGCAAGGAAAACCGCGCGAGTGTGGCACAGGGGCGGGAGGTGGTCAAAATCCAGCGCCGGACAGCTAGCGCCTGTTATTCTTGCGGCTCCAAAGCCCGGAGTCACCATGCCCGCCAGCCCTCACGCCCTGCTGCTCATCGCCACCGGCTGCAGCCACTGCCCGGTGATGCTCGAGCGCCTCACTGGCCTGCTCAAGCAGGGCCAGTTGGGCCGGCTGGAGCTGGTCAACATCAGCCAGGAGCCGGAGCTGGCGCAGCAGTTGCGGGTGCGCTCGGTGCCCTGGACCCGGCTGGGGGACTATGTCTTCACCGAGGTGCTGGAGATGGATTTTCTGACTGAGTTTGTCGCGGCCCTGACCGGGGACCGCGGTGGGCTTATGTATCTGCGCTATCTGCTGGAGCACCGCCAGCTGCCCCAGGCGCTGGCGGAGGTGCGCCGCCAACCCCGGCTGCTGGCGGAACTGCTGGCCCTGCTGGGGGATCTGCAGCAGCCGATGGCCCTGCGCATCGGCATCGGCGCCCTGATCGAGGAGATCAGCGGCGAGCCGGGCCTGTTGGAGCAGGCCCGCCAGCCGCTGCAGCAACTGCTCGGCGCCGCCGAGCCGCAGGTGCGCGCGGATGCCTGCCACTACCTGGGGGTGCTGCAAGATCGCCAAAGCCTGGCGCTGATCCAGCCCCTGCTGGAGGATGCCGACGCCGAGGTGCGCGAAATCGCCGCCGAAACCCTGGAGTTGTTTGATTGATGGGTCCGCAAATGAACGCGAAAGCATAGGATTCTGTAGCCCGGATGCAGCGCAGCGGAATCCGGGGGAGGCTCTGCCCGGCATGGGAGCGTCTGCCGAGCGGCAACCCGGATTCCGTTTCACTCCATCCGGGCTACAATCTTGACCTCGATGGGTCCGCGTAATTCGCGCCCATCCGGGGACTTAATCCAACCACAAGAAGGTAACCACCTTTGTCTGATCCCTCCTTTGCTCGCTGGATGATGCTCGCCGGTGCCCTGCTCGGCGCCAGTGGGGTGCTGCTGGGTGCCTTTGGCGCTCATGGATTGGAGGGCCATTTGCCGGCGAATCTGCTGCGCGCCTATCAGAAGGCGGTGGATTACCAGTTCACCCATGCCTTGCTGTTGCTGTTCATCGGCCTGCGCGCAAGCCAGCGACCTGACCCCTGGCTGAACCGGGCAGGGGTGTTCAGCCTGGCGGGGGTGCTGCTGTTTTCCGGCAGCCTGTATCTGCTGGCCCTGAGCGGCCTGCGCGGCATCGGCTGGATCACCCCGCTGGGCGGCATCAGCTTGGTTATTGGCTGGCTTTGTCTGCTCAAAGGACTGACAAGCGGCCATGGGGCGAGGGGCTTAACCAGCTGAGCACTTAGCTGCAAACCTTGGCCTTCAAACTTCACCCTGCGAACTTTAACTAATGCCCAGTCCACTGAATTTTCCTGTTGTTGGTATTGGCTGCTCCGCCGGTGGCCTGGATGCGTTGGAGCGCTTTCTGCGGCCCTTGCCGGCGCAGTCGGGCCTGGCCTTTGTGGTTATCCAGCATCTGGACCCCAGCCATGCGAGCCTGCTGCCTGAGCTGTTGGCTCGCTTTAGCCCGCTGCCGGTGGTGGAGGCGGCCGATGGCCTGGCGCTGCAGGCGGATCATCTGTATGTGATTCCGCCCAATCAGGACCTGAGCCTGCAGCAGGGCCGGCTGCAGCTGAGTCCACCGCAACTGCTGGGCGGCCTGCGCCTGCCGGTGGATTTCTTTCTCCGCTCCCTGGCCGAGGACAGCGGCGAACAAGCGATTGGCCTGATCCTCTCCGGCATGGGCTCGGATGGCCTGCTGGGCCTGCGCAGCATCAAGGAAGCCGGCGGCCTGACCCTGGCGCAGGAACCGGCCAGCGCCCAGTCGCCGAGCATGCCGCAGAGCGCCATCGACGCCGGTCTGGTGGACATCATCGCTGCCGCCGAGGACCTGGCGGCGCGGCTGATCGACAGCATCAGCTACCCGCATCAGCCTATGCAGCAGCCGACCAGCGATGAACCCGAGGTGATGACCCAGATCCTGCGCCTGCTGCGCGGGCACTCGGGCAACGATTTCTCCCAATACAAGCGCAACAGCCTGCAGCGGCGCATCGAGCGGCGCATGGCGGTGCATCAGCTGGACCGCATCGACGCCTATCTGCGCCTGCTGCAGGCCAATCCCCAGGAGCTGGAGTTGCTGTTCAAGGAACTGCTGATTGGTGTCACCCGCTTTTTCCGTGACCCCGAGGTCTGGCCTATCCTGGCGCAACAGGCCCTGCCGCAACTGCTCGCTGCCTACCCCGAGGGCGCCGATCTGCGCGCTTGGGTGCCGGCCTGCTCCACCGGTGAGGAGGCCTATTCCCTGGCGATTCTGTTTCAGGAATGCCTGCAACAACTCCAGCCCGAGGGCCGGTTTCGCCTGCAAATCTACGCCACCGACCTCGACCCCGAGGCCATAGAGCGTGCCCGCCGCGGGGTCTATGCGCAAAACATCGCCGCCGATGTCAGCGCCGAGCGACTGGCGCGCTGGTTTGTTGCCGAGGAGGATGGCGGCTACCGTATCCGCAAGGAAATCCGTGAAATGCTGGTGTTTGCGGTGCAGAACATCATCAGCGACCCACCCTTCGGCAAGCTCGACCTGCTCAGCTGCCGCAATCTGCTAATCTACTTCGACACCCCGCTGCAGCACCGGCTGTTGCCGCTGTTTTATTACGCCCTCAAGCCCGGCGGCCTGCTCCTGCTCGGCAACGCCGAGGCGGTGGGCCAGCACAGCAACCTGTTCAGCCCGCTACCCAACCCGGCTGGCCACAGGGCAAGGCTGTACCAGCGGGCCAACCAGACCCTGTCCCTGAACGAACTGCCGCTGCCCCAGCTGCCGGCGCATCCGTCCGGTGTCAGCCCGCCAGCCCCGGGACCGGCACATGAGGACCTGGGCCAGCTCACCGATCAGCTGATCCAGCAGCAGTTCGCCCCGGCGGCGGTGCTGGTCAATGCCGAGGGCGACATCCTCTACATCAGCGGCCGCACCGGCAAATACCTGGAACCGGCTGCCGGCCACACCAATGTCAACATCCACGCCATGGCCCGGGAGGGCCTGCGCGAAGCGCTGGTGGGGCTGATCGCGCGGGCCCTCGCCGAGTCCCGGCCGATCGAGCTTAGGGGCCTGCGGGTAGGGGGCAACGGCGATGGCGATACGCAGCTTGTCAACCTCAGCGCGCTGGCCCTGCGCCAGCCCAAGGCCCTGAGCGGGCGGGTGCTGCTGGTATTCAAGGATGTTGCCAAGGTGCGCCGCCGCCGCGCCGGCAAGCAGGTATCGGCGGAGACCCACAGCGCCCTGGAGCAGGAGCTGGCGCAGGCGCGCGAGGCGCTGCAGATCGCCCAGGAGGAGATGCAGACCACGGTGGAAGAGCTCAAATCCAGCAACGAGGAGCTGCAATCCACCAACGAGGAACTGCAATCGGCCAACGAGGAGCTGACCACCTCGCGGGAAGAGATGCAGTCCCTCAACGAGGAGCTGCAGACCGTCAATGCCGAGCTGCAGGCCCGGGTGGAGGACCTCACCGGCGTGCGCAACGACATGACCAACCTGCTCAACAGCACCGAGATCGCCACGGTGTTTCTCGACAGCCAGATGCAGCTGCGCCGCTACACCCCCCACGCCACCCAGCTGTTCAAGCTGATCCCCAGCGACATCGGCCGCCCCCTCTCCGACCTGAACAGCGACCTAAACTACGTGCAACTGCGCGATGACGCCCTGGAGGTGCTGCGCAGTCTGGTGTTTCAGGAGAAAATCCTCGCTACCCACGATAGCCGCTGGTATCGTGTTCGCATCATGCCCTACCGGACCCAGGACAACCTCATCGATGGAGTCGTCATCACCTTCATCGACATCACCGCCATCAAGCAACTGGAAGCCCGCCTCAGAGCCCATGAACCGGATTAGGATCAGACTCAGGACGCAGACTGTGCGTCTCAAGCTAAGCCACTGATGCCCGCTCAACCGCCCAGTCCCAGCGAGCTGCGCCAGCAGGCCGAGGCCCAGCTGGCGGGGCGGCAGTTGGCCCCGCCGCAGGTGGAGG
>JADGBD010000204.1 GCA_015231665.1 Gammaproteobacteria bacterium | reverse complement strand
CCGAGGTGGGCGGCGAGTTGCTGACCATAGAAGCGGCCCTGCTCAAGGGCAAGGGCCGACTGAACCAGACAGGCCAGCTTGGCGACGTGATGAAGGAATCCATCCAGGCGGCGATGACTGTGGTGCGCAGTCGCTCGGAGATGCTCGGCCTGCTGCCGGACTTCTATCAGGAGCAGGATATTCACATCCATGTGCCGGAGGGGGCTACACCCAAGGATGGTCCCAGTGCCGGTATCACCATGTGTACCGCCCTGGTCTCGGCCTTCACCAATATCCCGGTGCGCGCCGATGTGGCCATGACCGGCGAGATCACCCTGCGCGGCGAGGTGCTACCCATCGGCGGTCTCAAGGAAAAGCTGCTGGCGGCGTCCCGTGGCGGCATCCACACGGTGATCATCCCCCACGAGAACGAAAAGGATCTGGTGGAGATACCCAAGAACGTCAAGCAACATCTGGAGATCATCCCGGTGCGCTGGATCGACGAGGTGCTCAACATCGCCCTGACCCGTCCGCCTCAGCCCCTGACGCAGGAGCAACTGGCCGATGCGGAGCGTTTGATTGCGGAAAAACGCCAGTCTGGTCGCCGTGATGAGGAAGAGGGCGAGTCTTTGCGCCATTAGGCGAATTTTCTGTTGTTCTGTAGGGGCTCGATTGTGCTAATCTCTGCACCCATCCAACGGCAATGCCGCTCAGGGCGCGATTGGGCCCTGATTTAGATCGGCTTGGCGGGTTGGACTGAACAGTTTTTAGGATCAAATACGGGCGGGTTAGCCGTTCGCAATAAACCGTTATTGGGGGAATACATGAATAAATCTGAACTGATTGATGCTATGGCCGAAAGTGCGGACATTTCCAAGGCGGCTGCCGGACGCGCTCTGGATGGCTTTGTTGCGGCAGTGACCGAGGCCATGAAAAAGGGTGACACCGTCTCCCTGATCGGTTTTGGTTCCTTCGCTGTGCGGGAACGTGCGGCACGTACTGGGCGCAATCCGCAGACCGGTGCCACTATCAACATCAAGGCATCTAAAACACCTTCATTCAAGGCTGGCAAAGCGCTGAAAGATGCTGTAAACTAGCCGCCTTTCCTGATTGGGGTGCTTAGCTCAGCTGGGAGAGCATCGCCCTTACAAGGCGAGGGTCGCAGGTTCGATCCCTGCAGCACCCACCAGGGACAAGCCACAAGGTAAAGAATTCGGAGTGGTAGTTCAGATGGTTAGAATACCGGCCTGTCACGCCGGGGGTCGCGGGTTCGAGCCCCGTCCACTCCGCCATCTTGGGATCGGGGCTTCTTTTTAAGTAGCCCCGATTTTTTTTGTCTATTTTTCGACCTTCCTGATCTTGCTGGATCTTCCCTTAAGCCGCCAAAAACGAGTAGATCGATGCTGCAAGCCATTCGCGAAAAGGCCCAGGGCTGGATAGCCTGGGTAATTGTTATCCTCATCAGCGTTCCCTTCGCCCTCTGGGGTATCCAGGAGTATCTGGGCATAGGTGGTGAACCCAAGGTGGTCAAGGTCAATGACCGCGAGATCAGCGAGCGTGAGCTGGACAGTGCCTTTCAGCAATTCCGCGCCCGTCTGCGCGACCAGCTGGGGGCCAGCTACAGGGCCGGGCTGCTGGATGATCGGCTGCTCAAGCAGCAGGTGCTCAGCGGCATGATCCAGCAGGAACTGCTGGCGCAAGCGGCTCAGAATCAGGGCATGAACGCCAGCGATGCCATGGTCCAGCGCGAGATCGCCTCGGTGCCTGTGTACCAAAAGGCCGGCCGGTTTGACTATGAGACCTATCAGAATGCCCTGCGCCAGCAGGGGATGTCGTCCGACTACCTGGCTCAGCGGGTGCGTGCCGAGTTGGTGATGGATCAGCTCACCCGCAGCATCGAGCAGAGCGAATTCACCACCAGCCGTGAGCTGGAACAAAGCCAGCGCCTGCGCGAACAGCAGCGTGAATTTGCCTATCTGCTGTTCGCCAAAGACAAATACCTTGATGACCAGCCTCTGGCGCAAGCTGACATCGAAGCCTACTACAACAGCCACGCAGCGGATTTCCGCGCCCCCGAGCAGGTCAAGCTGGAATACGTCAGCCTCAGCCTGGAGGATCTGGCCAAGCAGGTGAAGTACACAGATGCCGACCTGCAGAGCTATCTGGATAGCCATCGGCAAGAATTCGTTCTCGCCGAGGAGCGCCGGGTTTCCCACATTCTGATCGTCGCCGAAGAGGGCAAGGACGCTGAGGCGCAGCAGAAGGCCGCGGGCTTGCTCGAACAAATTCAGCAGGGTGCGGATTTCGCCGAGCTGGCCAAGCAGCACTCACAGGACCCGGGTTCCGCACCCCAGGGTGGCGATCTGGGCTTCTTCGGTCGCGGGGTGATGGACCCGGCCTTCGAGGAGGCCGCTTTTCAGCTCAAACCGGAGCAGGTCAGCGATCTGGTGCGCAGCCAATTTGGCTACCACATCCTCAAGTTGCAGGAAATGCGCGGTACCGCATCGGCCGATCTGGCCGCGGTGCGTGACCGGGTGATAGCGGCCTACACGCGGGAGCAGGCGCGGCAGCAGTTCGATGAACAATATGATCGCCTTTCCACCCTGGCCTATGAGACCCCGGATAGCCTGGAGCCGGTGCAGGAGCAGCTGGGTCTGAAAATCCACACCAGCGACTGGATCGGCCGCCAGGGTGGCGAGGGTATTCTCGCCTCGCCCAAGGTAGTGGCCGCTGCCTTTAGTGAAGATGTGCTCAACCGGGGCAACAACAGCGAAGCCCTGGAACTGGAAGCGGAACAGCTTCTGGTGCTGCGGGTGGTGGGCCATGAGCCGGTGCGCACCAAACCGCTGGAGCAGGTGCGCTCCGAGGTGGAACAAGCCCTGCGCCAGCAACAGTTGATCCAGGCCGCTGCCGCTGCGGGGACCCAGGCCCTGGAGCAGTTGCGTGCCGGCAAGAGCCTGGCTGAGGTGGCCCAGGAAACCGGTGCAACCCTGGAGACTCCTGGACTGATCGACCGCTTTGACGCCAAGCTACCCCTGCAGATTCGTAACGAAGTTTACCGCCTGCCCAAGCCCGAGGCGGACAAGGTCAGCTACGGCGGGGTAGAGCTGAGCAATGGCGATTACGCCCTCATGGCGCTGACCCGGGTGGTGGATGGCCAGCTTGCTGGCGCCAAGGATGCCGGCAGTGCCCAGGATACCGGCAGTGATATCGCCAGCCTGCGTCAGGGGTTGGATCGCAGCCGCGGCGGGCTCTCCTTCGATCTCTATCTCGGTGCCCTGGAGCAGGCCGCCGAGATCGAATACCTCAACAAGCAGGCTACCGGGGTTGAATCCCGTGAAGAATGAAGATGAACTGATCCGCCAGATTCTGCGCCAGACCCGCACCATTGCCCTGGTGGGAGCCAGCCACAAACCCCACCGCGACAGCTACCGGGTGATGGCCTTTCTCCAGCGCCAGGGCTACAGGGTGATCCCGGTCAACCCCGGGCGAGCCGGGCTGGAAATCCTCGGCGAGCCGGTGCGGGCATCCCTGGCGGAGATCGACCAGCCCATCGATCTGGTGGATGTATTTCGCAACGCCGAGGCCGCCGGCGAGACCGTGGATGAAGCCATAGCCGTTGGTGCCAAGGCCGTCTGGCTGCAGATCGACGTGATCAACCCGGCCGCGGCCGAGCGCGCCACCCAGGCCGGTCTGCAGGTGGTGATGGACCGCTGCCCGATGATCGAGATTCCCCGTCTCGGCCTGCTCGCTGAGTTGAGTTAATTCCCATGGCTAACTCGCTGCAGGAGCAGTTCCTCAAGGCCGGTCTGGTGGATGACAAGCGCATCAAGCAGGCGAAGAAAGAGCAGTACCAGGCGCAAAAGCAGGGCAAGCAGAAACAGCCCGACGAGCATCGCCTAGCGGCGCAAAAGGCCAAGGCCGAGCAACTGGAACGCGACCGTGAACTCAACCGCAAACAGCAGGAACAGGCCCAGCAAAAGGCCCTGACTGCCCAGGTCAAGCAACTCATCGAGCAGGCTCGACTGCCCCGCGAGGGCGCTGAGCTGGCCTACAACTTCGTCGACCAGGGCCGGGTCAAGCGTATCTATGTCACCGAGCAGCAGCAGGGTCAACTCAGCCGGGGTCGGCTGGCCATCGTCAAGCTGGCCGGTCGCTATGAGCTGATCCCCCTGGAGGCGGCGGAGCGGGTGCGCCAATGGCGACCGGACAACCTGATCTGGCTGCTTGATCCGGAGGCCGAGGCGGCCGAGCAAACCGACGCGGCCGATCCCTACGCCGCATTCAAGGTGCCGGATGATCTGATCTGGTGAGCAAGCGCCATCTGACCTGGGTGGTCGCCCTGATCACCATGGTTGGACCCTTTGCCATCGACGCCTATCTGCCGGCCTTTCCCGCCATCGAGGCCGAGTTTGGCATCTCCCGCGCCTTGCTGTCCCAAAG
>JADGBD010000203.1:2433-4431 GCA_015231665.1 Gammaproteobacteria bacterium | reverse complement strand
GGGCTAAACTTAAACATCTTCAACTTTGCGTCCTTTGCGTTCCCTTTGCGCCCTTTGCGATCCAGTTTTCTGCCTTTTATTCGTGTTCATTCGCGTTCATTTGCGGACCTAACTAAAAATCATGACCACTGACCTCAAACAAGCCGCTCTGCACTACCACCGCTACCCCAGCCCCGGCAAGCTGGAGATTCGCGCCACCAAGCCTTTGGCCAGTCAGCGGGATCTGGCCCTGGCCTATTCCCCCGGCGTGGCCCATGCCTGCGAGGCGATTGTGGAAAATCCCCTGGCCGCTGCCGAGATGACCGCCCGCGGCAATCTGGTGGCGGTGATTTCCAACGGCACCGCCGTGCTCGGCCTGGGGGCCATAGGTGCTCTGGCGGGCAAACCGGTGATGGAGGGCAAGGCGGTGCTGTTCAAGAAGTTCGCCGGTATCGATGTGTTCGACATCGAGATCGACGAGCGCGACCCCCAGGCCTTTATCGACACCGTGGCCCGGCTGGAGCCCACCTTCGGCGGCATCAATCTGGAGGACATCAAGGCGCCGGAGTGTTTCATCATTGAGGAGGGTTTGAAGCAGCGGATGCAGATTCCGGTGTTCCACGACGACCAGCACGGCACCGCCATTGTCGTCAGCGCCGCCATCCTCAACGGCCTGGAGATCGTCGGCAAGCCACTGAATCAGGTGCGCCTGGTCACCGCCGGAGCCGGTGCCGCTGCCCTGGCCTGCCTCGATCTGCTGGTGGAGCTGGGCCTGAACCCGGCCAACATCACCGTCACCGACATCGCCGGTGTGGTCTATCAGGGCCGCACTGAGGAGATGGACCCCTACAAGGCGCGTTATGCACGGGATACCGAGCAGCGCAGCCTGCAGCAGGCCCTGGCCGGTGCCGATGTGTTTCTCGGCCTGTCCGCCGCCGGGGTGCTCAAGGCCGAGTGGCTGCCCGCCATGGCCGAGCGGCCGCTGATCCTCGCCCTGGCCAACCCTAATCCGGAGGTCGACCCGGCGGCGGCCAAGGCGGTGCGACCCGATGCCATCCTCGCCACCGGCCGCTCTGATTATGCCAATCAGGTGAACAACGTCCTCTGCTTCCCCTTTCTCTTCCGTGGTGCCCTGGATGTGGGGGCACGGGAGATCAACAGCGCGATGAAGCTGGCGGCGGTGCGCGCCATCGCCGGCCTGGCGCGGCAGCAGCCCTCGGACGTGGTGCGCGCCGCCTACGGTGGCCAGCTGCACCAGTTTGGTCCGGATTATCTGATCCCCAAGCCCTTCGACCCCCGGCTGATGGAGCAGGTGCCTTTGGCCGTGGCCCAGGCGGCGATGGAGTCTGGCGCCGCCAGCCGCCCGCGAGACCTGGCGGACTACCGCGCCGAGCTGCAATCTCGGGTGTTCCGTACCAGCCTGACCATGCGCCCGGTGTTCGAGCAGGCCCGCGTCAACCCGCGCCGGGTGCTGTTTGCCGAGGGTGCCGAGGAGAAGGTGCTGCAGGCCTGCCAGCAGGCCCTGGAGCTGGGTCTGGCCCAGCCGATGCTGCTGGGCAACCGGGGCCTGATCGAGAGCCGTATCGCCGAGCTGGGGCTGGACCTGAAAGACCGGCTGGAGATCATTGACCCGGCCGATTGCGCCGAGTTCGAGACCCATCTGCAGACCTATTACCAGCGTGTCGCCCGCTGCGGCCTATCGCCGGCGGAGGCACGGGAGACCCTGCGCCATTCTGCCACTGCCTTTGCCGCCACCCTGCTGCAATCCGGCCTTGCCGATGCCCTGATCTGCGGCAGCGTTGGCCGTTACAACCAGCATCTGCAACAGATCGAGCAGATCATAGGCACCAGCCCCGGCGTCGCCCGGCTGACTTCATTGAGCGGGCTGGTGATGGATAGCGGAAGCCTGTTCTTTGCCGATACCTATGTGCAGCAAGATCCGGACGCCGAGGCCCTGCTGGAGATACTGCGCCTGTCCGCCGAGGCGGTGCGGGCCTTCGGCCTGGAGCCGCGGGTGGC
>JADGBD010000203.1:0-2423 GCA_015231665.1 Gammaproteobacteria bacterium | reverse complement strand
AGCCATGACTCGACCTCGGCGCAAAAGATGCGCCGGGTACTGGAGCTGGCCCGCGCCCAGCTGCCGGAATTGCAGATCGAAGGCGAGATGCACGCCGACCTGGCCCTGTCCGAGGCCCTGCGCCAGCAGCGCTTCCCCCTGGGTCAGTTGCAGGGCAGCGCCAACCTGCTGCTGATGCCCAACCAGGATGCTGCTAACATAGCCTTCAACCTGCTCAAGGTAGTGGCCGATGGCATCGCCATAGGCCCGCTGCTGCTGGGAACGGCGCGCTCGGCGCACATAGTCACCCCCAGCATCACGGTGCGCGGCCTGCTCAACATGACCGCCCTGGCAGCGGTGCGGGCTTGAGTAAGAATAAAAAGGACGCAGAGGGCGCGGAGAAGCGCAGAGAACGCAAAGATTTAAACTATCTGATAGCGCCAGCCTGCTAGCCCTGGTCTGGCATTGGAGGGCTGTAGCGCATATTTGTGGTGATCAGGAAGCAATATGCGTGCGAAGAAAAAATGTCATCTCTGCGTACTCCGCGCTTCTTTGCGCTCTCTGCGTCCTTTACAGGCCAGACTTAACCATTTAGGAGCCTAGATGAAACTTAACGGTAGGCATATTTATCTGAATCTCTTGCAGATTCGCTTGCCCATTGCGGGCGTGATGTCGATTGCCCACCGGGTCAGTGGCGTGCTCATGGTGTTGGCGATTCCCCTGCTGATCGGGCTGTTGCAGTTCTCCCTGGCGGATGCTGCATCATTCGGCCAGCTCAAGGCCTGGTTTGGCGGCTGGCTGGGGTTGGCGATTCTGTTCCTTGCCCTTTGGGCCCTGCTGCATCATCTGCTCGCCGGTATTCGCTACTTCCTGCTGGATCTGGACATCGGCATCGACAAGCCCCATTACCGCCACAGCGCCTGGGGGGTGATGCTGGCCGCGCCCCTGCTGGCTGGCCTGCTGACGGGGGTGATGCGATGAGCCGTCATGCCACCGGCCTGAGAGCCTGGTTTCTGCAGCGCATCAGCGCCGTCTATCTGACCGGTTTTTGCCTGTTTCTCCTTGGCCTGTTTCTGTTTGCCCCGCCAGCGGACTTCGAGCAATGGCAAGCGCTGATGGCGGCACCGGCGATGCAGGTGGCCACGCTGCTGTTCTTCGTCAACCTGCTGATCCACGCCTGGGTGGGCTTTCGCGATGTGCTCATCGACTATGTGCCGCTGACGCCCCTGCGCCTGACGCTGCTCAGCCTGCTAGGCTTTGGCCTGATCGCCTGCGGCCTCTGGGCCGCCCTGGTGATCTTTTACGCTTCGATCGGCTAGCACTAGCCGGTGCAAAGAGGACGCAGAGCCCGCAAAGAAGCGCAAAGAACGCGGAGAGTTAATTTTTATTGCGGGAATGATCTACTTAAAACTCTGCGCTCTCCGCGCTGCTTTGCGGGCTCTGCGTCCTGAATTTTCGGGTTTTTGTTCAGCATTTCACTGGTAAGGAACTATGGCCTTGCAAAAACGACGTTTCGATACCCTGATCATCGGTGCCGGTGGCGCTGGCCTCAACGCTGCCCTGCAGTTGGCCAATGCCAGCCTGGGGGTGGCGGTGGTGAGCAAGGTGTTTCCCACCCGCTCGCACACCGTGGCCGCTCAGGGCGGGGTCAACGCGGCGCTGGGCAATGTGCTGCCGGACAACTGGCACTGGCACATGTTCGACACGGTCAAGGGCTCGGACTATCTGGGGGACCAGGACGCCATCGAGTTCATGTGCCGCGAGGCCATACCCACGGTGTATGAGCTGGAGCACAACGGCGTGCCCTTCTCCCGCCTGGACAACGGCACCATCTACCAGCGTGCCTTTGGCGCCCAAAGCCAGAACTTCGGTGGTGACCAGGCCGCGCGCACCTGCGCCGCCGCCGACCGCACGGGCCATGCCATTCTGCACACCCTCTACCAGCAGAATCTGCGCGCCAGAACCCATTTCTTCGATGAATACTTCGCCATCGACTTGATCCGCGATGACGAGGGCGCCATCCTCGGCGCCCTGATCCTCGACATCGAATCCGGCGAGCCCCTGCTGATCGAGGCCAAGACCACTCTGATCGCCACCGGCGGTTGCGGCCAGGTCTATCGCACCACCTCCAATGCCCACATCAACACCGGCGACGGCATGGCCATGGCCCTGCGCGCCGGGGTGCCGCTGATGGACATGGAGTTTTTCCAGTTCCACCCCACCGGCATCGCCGGCAAGGGCCTGCTGATCACCGAGGGGGTGCGCGGCGAGGGCGGCTACCTGATCAACAGCCTGGGCGAGCGCTTCATGGAGCGCTACGCCCCCAACGCCAAGGACCTGGCCAGCCGCGACGTGGTCTCCCGCTCAATCATTACCGAGGTCAAGCAAGGCCGCGGCTGCGGCCCGCGTAAGGATCACGTCCTGCTCAAGGTGGATCACCTGGG
>JADGBD010000202.1 GCA_015231665.1 Gammaproteobacteria bacterium | reverse complement strand
GAACGCTCGCTGATGGTGGGCGACTCGCAAAGTGACGTCAAAGCCGCCCGCGCCGCCGGCTTCCAGATCATCTGCATGAGCTACGGCTACAACCACGGCGAAGACATCCGCAACTACCACCCGGACGCCGTCATCGACAGCATGACCGAGCTGCGTGGCCTGCTAGAATCGAGCTAAAGAGGGACGCAGAGGGCGCAAAGAAGCGCAGAGATCGCAGAGTTGAACAAGTTGTAGCTGGAAACTCAGCGATGTCTGCGCCATTAATCATCGCAGTTAAGACGAATAGGGCAAAAAGCGGAGAAGATGCAGCGTTTTTAAAAATAATCTCTCTGCGTCCTCTGCGCTTCTTTGCGCTCTCTGCGTCCTAAACATCCACTGCGTCCTAAAATGCCATGCCCCACGACAGTACGCATCCGCAGATACCTGGCTACCGCATTGAGGCCTTGATTGCCGAGGGCGGCATGGCGCGGGTGTATCGCGCCCTGCAGGAGTCCTTGCAGCGGCCGGTGGCGCTGAAGCTGATGCAGGCCGCGGCGGACCCCAGCGACAACCGCCGCTTTCTCGAGGAGGGTCGCACCGTGGCTGCCCTGCGCCATCCCGGCATTGTCACGGTGTATGACATCGGCAGCGCTGGGGATCAGCACTTCATCTCCATGGAACTGGTGGAGGGCGGCGATCTGGAATCGCGCATCGGCAAGGGCATGGCCGAGGCCCAGGCGCTGCAGATCCTGCGCCAAATCGCCATCTGCCTGGACTATGTCCATGCCCAGGGGGTGGTGCACCGCGACATCAAGCCGGCCAACATCCTGTTTCGCGACGAGGCCACCCCGCTGCTCAGCGACTTCGGCATCGCCAAGCAGTTGCAGCGGGATCTCAAGCTCACCCAGGCGGACCTGGCCCTGGGCAGCCCCTACTACCTCAGCCCGGAGCAGGCCCAGGGCCTGAAGATCGATGGCCGCAGCGACATCTACAGCCTGGGCATAGTTCTCTACGAGATGCTCAGCGGCAAGCTGCCGTTTCGCGGCAAAGAGGCGATGGACACCATATTGCTGCACCTCAACCAGCCACTGCCACCGCTGAAGAAATCCCTGGCGCACCTGCAGCCCCTGCTGGAGCGGATGACCGCCAAGCAGCCCAAGGAGCGTTTTCGCAACTGCGCCCAACTGCTCAAGGCGCTGGACCAGTTGCCAGCGGCCAGCCCGCAGCGCCAGACCCGGGCACAGCCCACGCCCAAGGCCCCAGCCGCAGCCAGGCCCGCTCCACAGCAAGCCCCCCAGCAATCGCAGCCGCCCGGAGCATCCCTGCGCCCCTGGTTCATTGCCGCCGCCCTGCTGCTGCCTTTCGTGCTGCTGGATGGCCCGAGTCATCTGCTGCGCCTGGCCGGGCTCATCGCCCCCGCCGCCGAGTCTGAGCTGGATATTCGCTGGCAGGGCGAGCCCTCATCGCTGCAGGCCTTGCTTGGCGCCGGTGAGCGTGCCCTGAGGGAAAATCGCCTGAGCCTGCCGCCCGGTGATAACGCCCGCGACCATTTCCGCCAGGCCCTGCGTCTCCAGCCAGACAACCGCCAGGCCCAAGCCGGGCTGGCGGCGGTGGCCCAGGGCTATCTGCGCCTGGCTGAGGAGGCCCTGGCCGCAAACCAGCGGGCCAAGGCCGCGGTCTTGATCCAGCGCGGGCTGGAGGTGCAGGCCCAGCACCCCGAGCTGAGGCGACTGCAGGGCCAGCTCAGCACGCGGGCTGATTGATTTTTCCCCCACCCGATTCATAATGCCGCTTACGGAGGCCAAGCCGATGAATGCCAAGACTCAATTCCCGCCCATCAATCTGCTTTTGCTCGATCTCATCGGCGCCCTGATGGTCGCCCTGGGTATAGTCGAGACCACAGACCCCGGGGTGTTTCTCGATCGGGAAAACCTCTTTGCCTATTACAACTGGGTGCTGATTGTCATCGGCAGCCTGCTCATGCTGCCGATGGTGCTGCACATGATCAAACGCGCCAAACAGCAGGCCGCGGGCACCGGCGTCAAGACCGTTGATCGCGACTGATTCCCTTGATGATCATGGCAGGCGCAACGCCACTGCAGACAATTACAGCCTTTCGGCCTGCTGCAGGGGTCGAAGCGGGACGATGGCGTGGCTGAATCTCAGCCGCCACCCCTTTGATTCCCTGTGGAGAACCCCATGACCCCCGAACAATTCGCCGCCCTGGCCGCCCAGGGCTACAACCGCATTCCCGTCGCCTGCGAGGTGCTGGCCGATCTGGACACCCCTCTGAGCACCTACCTGAAGCTGGCCAAAGGGCCCTATTCCTACCTGTTTGAATCGGTCCAGGGCGGCGAGAAGTGGGGCCGCTACTCCATCATCGGCCTGCCCTGTCGCCCCCGGCTGCTGGTGCGCGGGCAGCAGGTGCGGGTGGAGGACGACAGCGGCCTGATCGAGCAGCATGTGGTGGCCGATCCACTCGCTTTCATCGAGCAATTTCAGGCCCGCTTCAAGGCCGCCGAGGTCAAGGGCCTGCCGCGCTTCAATGGCGGCCTGGTGGGCTACTTCGGCTATGACAGCGTGCGCTACATCGAGCCTCGCCTCGGCCCCTGCGCGAAGCCCGACCCCATTGGCGCCCCGGACATTCTGCTGATGGTCTCGGACGAGGTGGTGGTGTTCGACAACCTCAAGGGCCGGCTTTATCTCATCGTCCATGCCGATCCCAGTCGCGGCGATACCCTGGAAAGCACCCAGGCGCGCATCGATGAGCTGGTGCAGCGGATGGAGCGGGGCGCGCCGCGACACAAGGCCGAGCTGACGCGCAAGATTCAGGAGAGCGATTTCGTCTCCGGCTTCACCGAGGCCGGTTTCCAGCAGGCAGTGGCGCGGATCAAGCGCTACATCCTCGATGGCGACTGCATGCAGGTGGTGCTGTCCCAGCGCCTGAGCATCCCCTTCAGCGCCGAGCCGCTGGATCTCTATCGCGCCCTGCGTGGTCTCAATCCCTCGCCCTACATGTACTTTCTCGATCTGGCCGGCCTGCAGGTAGTGGGTTCCTCACCGGAAATCCTCACCCGCCTGGAAGATGGCGTGGTCACCGTGCGGCCCATCGCCGGCACCCGCCGCCGCGGTTACAGCGAGGAGGAAGACCAGGCCCTGGAGCGGGAGCTGATGGCCGACCCCAAGGAACTGGCCGAGCACCTGATGCTCATCGACCTTGGCCGCAACGATGCCGGCCGGGTGGCCAAGGTCGGCAGCGTCAAGCTCACCGATCAGATGGTGGTGGAGCGCTACTCCCACGTCATGCACATCGTCTCCAACGTCACCGGCGAACTGCGCGAGGGGATGACCGCCATCGACGTGCTGCGCGCCACCTTCCCCGCCGGCACCGTCTCCGGCGCGCCCAAGATTCGCGCCATGGAGATCATCGACGAACTCGAGCCGGTCAAGCGCGGCATTTACTCCGGCGCGGTCGGCTATCTGAGCTGGAACGGCAACATGGACACCGCCATCGCCATCCGCACCGCGGTGATCAAGGACGGCCAGCTGCACATCCAAGCCGGCGCCGGGGTGGTGGCCGACTCCCTGCCCGAGCTGGAGTGGAAGGAAACCATGAACAAGGGCCGCGCGGTGTTTCGCGCCGTCGCCGAGGCCGAAGCCGGCATCCACGCCCGCGTCTGTTTGACAGAGGTTTAGCTCGGGACTCGGAGGGCTTGCAACCTGGGAACCCGTGCGCCTGCTCGGGCCAAGCGGCAACCCTGGATTCCGCTTCGCTGCATCCAGGCTAAGGCGTTGTCACTTTAATGCTCTGCGATCTCTGCGCTTCTCAGCGGTCTCTGCGTCCTTTTGGATTCCGCCTTCGCTGGGTCAGGGTTTCACCGCAACAGGCCGAAAAAATCGGCTAATCTAGTTCAGGACAGTTCCATCCAAACCAACCCCTTAGGAAGCGATCCATGAGCATCAGCAAGACCAGCGACGTCAACGCACTCCTCAGCGGGGTGCTGGAGAACATCCAGGAATACGTGGATCGGCAGAACTCGCATATCGAGAGTCTCTACCGCATCGGCACCGCCCTGTCCTCGGAGACCCGCCTGGAAAACCTGCTGGAGATGATCCTCTGCGAGGCCATGGGCTTTTCCAATGCCGATGGCTGCACCCTCTATGTCACCAGTGACGACGAGCGCCACCTCTGCTTCAAGGTGGTCGAGACCCGCTCCCTCAGGATCAAGATGGGCGGCCCTGGCGAGCCCATCCGCTGGGCTGACCTGCCCCTGTATCGCGAGGACGGCAGCCCCAATCGGGAGATGGTCGCCGCCCTCTGCGCCCTGGACGGCAAGATCATCAACATCCCCGATGTCTATGAGGCGGCGGAATACAACTTCGAGGGCACCCGCCAGTTCGACGCCCGCACCGGCTTTCGCTCCCGCTCCATGCTGGTCATCCCCATGCGTAACTACGAGGGCGATGTAATC
>JADGBD010000201.1:2632-4462 GCA_015231665.1 Gammaproteobacteria bacterium | reverse complement strand
AGCTGGCTGCCGGGAGCCGTCACGCCAACTTTGCCTTTTATCTCGGCGGCACCAACGACAACCTGGAGCAGATCAAGCGGCTGCGGCCGGATCAGACCTGCGGCATCAAGGTCTTCATGGGCGCTTCCACCGGCAATATGCTGGTGGATGATCCGGCGATTCTGGATGCCATCTTCCGCGAAGCGCCCATGCTCCTTGCCACCCATTGCGAGGATACGCCGACCATTCAGGCCAATGAAGCCCATTACCGCGAGCGCTACGGCGAGGATATTCCCATGGAGTTGCACCCGCTGATCCGCAGCGAGGAGGCCTGCTGGAAATCCTCCTCCCTGGCGGTGGAGTTGGCGCGTCGCCACGGTACCCGCCTGCATGTGCTGCATCTGACCACAGCGCGGGAGCTGGCGCATTTCACTCCCGGCAGCGGGGATAAGCGCATCACGGCTGAGGCCTGCGTGCATCATCTGTATTTCGATGCAAGCGACTATGCCGAGAAGGGCAGCCTGATCAAATGCAACCCGGCGATCAAGACCGGCGCCGACCGCGACGCCCTGCGCCAGGCGCTGATCGATGGTCGGATTGATCTTATCGGCACCGACCACGCCCCGCACACCCTGGAGGAGAAGGCCGGCAGCTACTTCAAGGCTCCGGCCGGTCTGCCCCTGGTGCAGCATGCCCTGCCCATGGCCCTGGAGTTGTATCAGGACGGCCTGCTGAGCCTGGAACTGCTGGTGGACAAGCTCTGCCACAGCCCGGCGCGGCTATTTGATCTGGCCGAGCGCGGCTATCTGCGCGAGGGCTATTGGGCCGATCTGGCCCTGGTGGACCTGGCTGCCGATTACCCGGTGGAGCGCGAGCAGGTGCTGTACAAGTGTGGTTGGTCGCCTCTGGAGGGCAGACGCTTGCGCTCGCGCATCGCCGCCACCTGGGTCAATGGGGTGCAGGTCTATGACGGTGCGCGGGTGTCGGATCAGATTGTGGGTCAGCGTTTGCGGTTTGATCGCTGAGCTGTTGCCCGGCCCCAATCGAACAGTCAATCGTATGCCTTGTCCTTCCAGGTGCGCAGGGCGGTGAACACCGCAGCGCCGTCGTTCAGGGGCTTGCCGGCATAGCCCTCGGCGGCCCGGATGACGCGGGGTTCGGCGGTGCGCAGAAAGGGGTTGCAGGCCAGTTCATCGGCCAACCGAGTGGGCACCGAGGGCTGATCATGCTCGCGCAGGCCGGCCACTCGCTCGGCATACTGGCGCAGATCGGCGCTGTCGGGCTCGACCCATTGGGCAAAGCCGATGTTGGCCTGGGTGTATTCGTGGGCGCAGTAGCAGAGGGTGTCGGCTGGCAGTGCGGCGATGCGTTGCAGCGACTGATGCAGCTGGGCATGGGTGCCGCTGAAGACCCGGCCGCAACCGCAGGCGAACAGGGTGTCGCCGCAGAACAGCACGCCCGGTGCGCCGGCGTGGTAGTAGGCCAGGTGGCCCTCGGTGTGGCCGGGTAGCTCCAGCACGCGAAAGCGGATGTCGCTGTGGGGCAGGCACAGCTCAGCGCCCTCGCTCAGGGGGTGGGTAACGCCGCTGGCGCTCTCCTGGGCCGGGCCGAACACCGGAATCCCGGCAAAGGCCTGCAGCAGTCCGCGCACACCGCCACAGTGATCGCCGTGTTTGTGGGTGATGAGAATTGCCGCCAGCTGCAGCCCCTCGGCCTGCAGGCGCTCCAGCGCTGGCTCCTCGTCGCCGGGGTCCACCAGGGTGGCAAAGTCGCCGTGGCGAATCAGCCAAATGTAGTTGTCATCAAAGGCCGGAATGGGGGATATCTGGGTATGCAGGGCTGTGGGTGCTG
>JADGBD010000201.1:0-2532 GCA_015231665.1 Gammaproteobacteria bacterium | reverse complement strand
GGCTGACAGCTAATGCCCTCCAGGATACAGCACCTGCGGATCAATCAGAGGTGCCGCGTCCACCACCAGACGATCGCCTTCCACCCGATTGTAGAAGCAGCTGCGTCGGCCGGTGTGGCAGGCTGGGCCGAGCTGGTCCACCTGCAGAAGGATGCTGTCGCCGTCGCAGTCCAGGCTCATGGCTTTGAGTAGCTGCACCTGGCCGGATTGCTCGCCCTTGCGCCAGTAGTCCTGGCGTGAGCGTGACCAGTAGCAGACGCGGCCGGTGCGCAGGGTTTCTTCGAGGGCGGCGCGGTTCATCCAGGCGAGCATCAGCACCTCACCGCTGTCGTGTTGCTGGGCAATGGCCGGGAGCAGGCCATCGGCGTTCCAGGGCAGCTGGTCGAGGGCTTCGGCGAGGGCTATGGATTCGCCAGGGTTAAGCTTTTCAGTGTGTTTCAGGGACATTTTCTGTCCTATCAGCCAGGGTTCGTCCCAATGATACCCGGCTGGAGTACAATGGCCAGCATGACAAGCATCTATCGCATCAGCTTTTTCAATCAGGGCAAGATTTACGAGCTCTACGCCGAATCCGTGTATCAAAGCGAGATGTACGGCTTTGTGGTGGTCGAGGGCCTGCAGTTCGACCGCAATCAGGGCCTGGTGATCGACCCCGGCGAGGAAAAGCTCAAAACCGAGTTCAAGGGCGTCTCTCGCACCCTGGTACCCCTGCATGCGGTGATTCGCGTCGATGAGGTGGAGAAAAGGGGCGCGAGCAAGATTCACGAGATCGATGCCAAGGGCAATGTCACCCCCTTTCCCAGCGGTTTTTATCCCCCCGGAGGGCGCAATCCCCAATGATTCCGGAAAACAGCCCCCTGCGGCAGATCATTGCTCGCCAGCGCACCTCGCTCTACAACATGCTGCTTGATCCGATGGAGCGGGTGGCGCGCCGCTGCGCCCGGGTCTGGGACGACAAGGCGGCGCTGGATGAGACCCTGATGCAGCAGCTGCGGCGTCTGCCCTATGCCACCTTCATGTATGTGCTCGACCCCCGCGGCCGTCAGATCAGTGACAACGCCTCGCATCAGGGCTTGATCGGCAAGGATTTCGGCCGTGAGCGTGGCGATCGTCCCTACATGCTCAATCTGGACGAGCGCCGCGACATGACCCTCTCCGACGCCTACCTCAGCCTGCGTGCCAGCCGTCCCTCGGTGACCGCGGTGCAGAAGATTCGCCGCGATGGTGAGTTGCTCGGCTACCTGGGGGCGGATTTCGACCTGCGCGACCTGCCCATGACCCGGGTGCATTACGAGCAGCCTGGCCAGTGGCGGCAGATCAAGGGCGACCCGGCGATCCGCGGCCAGGTGTTCAAGCAATGCCGCATCGACAGCGAGATGGACGGCAAGCTGGACCTGGTGATCCCGGTGCTGGCGGAGCTGATCACCCAAAACGGCATATTCCACGGCAAGCTGCATTTCTCCAGCAGCCGCGCCACCGTCTGGACCCTGGGCGACCCCTACCGCTTTCATATCCTCAGCAGTGAGGAGCTGACCGACCCGGACCTCTGCCTGGTCTATCCCAAGTGCGCTTACCCCAAGGATGCCCTGGTACCGCCGGAGAGCATTCGGCCGATACTCGACACCTTCAAGCACCTGCGCTTTGCCGATGAGACCTTCTACCTGCGCGCCGGCTCGATCAATATCTTCAACGGCATCGTCGGCCTCAATTTCTCCTGCGATGGCTCCCACTACGTGCCCTACGATCAATTTCTCGCCCGAGATTCCGCCTTCTGGGAAGGGATGTAATCCCGCTAACCCGACGAAGCTGGTAGCAAAGAGGACGCAGAGGCCGCAAAGAAGCGCGGAGATCGCAGAGTTGAAAAAGTAAAGACTAATCCCTCCCGTCAGACGACAAATGTCATAGCGCCATGCTTGGTCTCGGGCTGAGAATGGCCGCATGAAAAGAAGCTATCTGACACCCCTTCTCATCTGCCTGCTCCTGGCCGGTTGCTCCGCGGACAATGCCGATGAGGAGCTGGCCGAGCCTGAGCTCATCGTCGCCGCCGAGCAGGGCGATCTGGGGCGGCTGGATTTGCTTCTGCAGCAGCAGCCCGACCCCGATGTGCGTGACAGCTGCCAGTGGACCCCGCTGATGAAGGCCGCGCACCTTGGTCACAAGGCGGTGGTGCAGCGGCTGTTGCTGCTGGATGCCCAGGTCGATCTGGCGGACAAGGGCGGCTACACCGCTTTGCTGCTGGCGGCCTCCAATAACCATGTGGAAATCATCGACCTACTCCACGCCCGCGGTGCCAACCTCAATCAGCAGGAGCGTACCAACGGCTGGAGCGCCCTCATCTGGGCCGCCAATATGGGCCATCAGGCCAGTGTCGAGCGCCTGCTCCAGCTGGGGGCCGACCCGAGCCTGCGCGATCTCAAGGGTCGCACCGCTCTGGACTGGGCCCAGCTCAAGCAGCATCAGCCGCTGATCCCGCTGTTATCCGCCGCCAAGCCGGCGACCTGGTAGTCAGCCGCCCGGTTGCGGTATCCTCAT
>JADGBD010000005.1:17706-22435 GCA_015231665.1 Gammaproteobacteria bacterium | reverse complement strand
ATTTGCAGAGGAGGACTTTTGCCCCAGGTCCCGGATGTTTTGCTTAACGAACTATTTTTTGCAGGGGCTGACAAGATTGCTCGGGATTGGGGTTAAATTGCCCGGAGTTTCTCTGTGGCTGATGATTTGATGACCGCCAATACCCCCGTTCCTGTGCCCCGCCTGCTGCTGATTGATGACAACATCAGCGATCTGCGCGTGCTGCTGGATATGCTGGCGGCGCGGCAGTGGCTGACTACCGTGGCTTTCAGTGGTGAGGACGGTTACCACAAGGCCTGCTTGCAACCGCCTAGCCTGATTCTGCTGGACGTGCGCATGCCGGGGATGGATGGCTTTGCCACCTGCCGGCGCTTGAAGGCGGACCCACGCACGGCGGAGGTGCCGGTGATTTTTCTCACTGCGGCGGAGGATAAGGACGACCGTCTGACCGGGCTGGGGCTGGGGGCGGTGGATTACATCATCAAGCCCTTTGCCAGCGAGGAGGAGGTGCTGGCGCGGATTGGCATTCACCTGCAGCTGGCGCGGCGGCGGGGCCAGGCGGAGACGCAGGAGGTGGAAGATGAGGTGAGTGGCGATGGCCTTCCCCCGCTGGTGCGTGCGGCGATGCGCCTGCTGGAAGAAAACCTGGCCCATCCACCGGATATGGATAGCCTGCTGCGCCAGCTCGGCACCAACAAGAAGCGCCTGAACGAGGAGTTCCACCACAACCTGGGAATCCCACCCTTTGTCTGGCTGCGCGAGCAGCGCCTGCGCCTGGCGCGGGAGTTGCTGGCGAACACCCAGACCTCAGTGGCGGATATAGCCGCCTATTGCGGCTATGCCAATCAGGGTAACTTTGCCACTGCCTTTCGCGAGCATTTTGAGTGTACGCCGAGGGAATACCGCCAGCAGTTGCGCGAGGCCGCGCTGGCGCGGGAGTTGGATTGATTGTTAGGGCACAGCGGGAACTCAAATTGGATCGCAAAGAACGCGAAGGGTTAAAAATGCTGCAATCTTGTAGCCTGGATGAAGTGCAACGGAATCCAGGGTTGCCGCTGGGCAAGGCCTCCCCGGATTCCGCCCTTCGACAGGCTCAGGACGGCGCTTCGCTTCATCCGGGCTACAGGGTTGTTTTCCAGCTCTGCCTGCTGAGTCTGCTCTGGCTTGCCCTGCCTGCCTGGGCAGATCAGCCTGAACCCTATCTGCATGGGGGGACGGATTATCTGCATCTGAGCACGCGCGTGCGGTTTTTGCATGATCCCGACTCCCGGCTGAGCCCAGAGCAGGCGCTGGCGGCGGAGGGTTTTAGACCGCTGCAGAAGGCCGACCTGTTGCAGAGCTTCAATGCCGGGGCCTTTTGGCTGCAGCTGAGTTTGTACAATCCCACGGCGGAGCCGCTGGCGTTTTGGCTGGAGCTGGGCACGCCGCGGATTCATTGGGTTGAGCTGCATCATCAGGGGCAAGTCTTGCTTACCGGCGCCAAGGTGCCGATGGCGGAGAAGCCAGTGACCTCGGCCCATGCGGTGCTGCCGCTGGAGCTGGCGCCGGGGTCGAACCGGCTGTTGCTGCGGGTGCAGAGTGAGACGGCGATTTCCCTGGATAGCCATCTGTGGCGGCCTGAGGCCTTTCGCGCCCATGAGGGGCAGGCCAGCCTGAAGACGGTGCTGGTGCTGGGTGGGGTGATGCTGGCCAGCCTGCTGTCGCTGATCGCCTTCGCCCTGCTGCGGGAGTGGCCCTATCTGTTCCTCGGCCTGACCCAGCTGTTTGCCATGCCGCTGGAGATGGCGCGCACCGGGCTGATGCAGGCCTATCTCTGGCCGGATGCCTGGCCCTTTTTCAGCCAGGTCATCACCCTCAGCGGCACGCTGGTGCTGATCTGTCTGAGCCTGTTTGTCAGCAGCTTTCTCAGCCTGCGCCAGCGCCATCCGCGCTGGAATCGCCTGCTGCTGGCACTGCTGCTGCCGATTCTGGCGGCTGGGATGCTGAGCCTGTGGCATTACCCCAACGGGGTGCGCCTGCTCTCCCTGATGACCCTGATCCAGCTGCCGCTGAACCTGGTGCTGAGTTTGGTGGCCTGGCGTGGCGGCCACCGCTCGGCGCGCTTTCTCACCCTGGCCTTTGCCCTGCTCTGGGGCCTGGAAACCTTACGCCAGCTGGCGAACAACGGCCTGCTGGTGCTGCCGGGGGCGGCTCACTTCAGTATGTTGACCAGTTTGCTCCTGGCCAGCCCCATCCTCCTGCTGGGCCTGGTGGAGCACACCCGCAGCCTGGCGGCACAGCTGCAGAGCAGCCGCGCCCTGAGCCAGGCCAAGGCGGATTTTCTCGCCCGGGTGAGCCATGAGCTGCGCGCCCCGCTCAACAGCATCATCGGCTATGCGCGCATGCTCAAGCGCGGCTCGGCGCGGCTGCCGGTGGCGGTGGGGGCGGAGGACATAGAACACAACGGTCAGCGCCTGCTGGGGATGATCAACCAGCTGCTACTGAAATCCGGCCTGGATGCGGGCGGCCTGGGCCTGCAACTGCACGCCAAGGATTTTGCCCTCTGGTGGCGCTCGCTGGTGCGCGCCGCCGAGCTGGACTGCCAGGCCGCCGGCAACGCCTTTGTCAGCGAGCTGAAGGGCGAGGCGCCAATCGGCCTGATGATGGATGGCTACCGCCTGCGCCAGGTGCTGGAAAATCTGCTCAACAACGCCAACAAGCACTGCCGGCAGGGTGAGATTCGCTTGAGCTGTCGCTGCAGTCGCCTGGGCGAGGAAAATTTCATCCTTGCCTTTGAGGTGGCGGACACCGGCCGGGGCATAGCCCAGGCGGAGCTTGAGCGCATTCTCCAGCCCTTTGTCCAGCTCAACCCGGAGCGCGGCGGCATGGGCCTGGGGCTGTCCATCACCCAGGAACTGCTGCAGCTGATGGGCAGCCAACTGCAGGTCAGCAGCCAGCCCGGCGAGGGCAGCCAGTTCAGTTTTAGCCTGGAGTTGGAGCCGGCGGAGATAGCAGCAGCGCCGAGCCTGCCAGTCTCAGCACCGGCACCAATACCGGCGCCAATATCAACTTTGGCCACTGCCGCTCATGCACCCCTGCGCCTGCTGCTGGTGGAGGACGAACCGCAAGATCGACTGCTGCTGGAGGATGCCCTGGAGTCCCTGGGCTTTGAGCTGGTCTGTGCCAGCAGCGGCCGCGAGGCAGAGACCCCGATTCAGCGCGCCGGCCGCGGTGAGCTCTGGCTGGATGGGGTGATCAGCGATCAGTGCATGGCCGATGGCGATGGCTGGCAGGTGCTGCGCAGCGTGCGCCGCTGGCTGCCAGAGTTGCCGGTGATACTGGTTTCCAGCCTGCCGCCGCAGCGGCCTTTAGACCTGCCTATGGAGCTGGACTTTGACGCCTATCTGGCCAAACCTATCAGCGCCGAGCAGCTGGGCGATGCCCTCTCTCCCCTGCTGGGGCTGGGGCCGAGCGGGCAACCCGAGTTGGAACAGGAATCGAGTGAATCAGCATTGCCGGCCGCCTGGCTCAAACGCATTGAGCAACTGGCCGCTGGGGGTGAGGTGAGCTTGCTGGAGCGAGAACTGGATGCCCAGGCCGCCAGCCACCCCAGACAGGTGGGGCAGCTGCGGGATTTGCTCTACCGTTTGGATTTGGCACAGATGCAGCGGCTGGCGCTGGTTTGGAGCGCGGGCAGCTCGGCATAGCGGATGCGGGCCAGCGGCCCGCGCTCCCGGCCTGACCTCAGTGCAGGGGTTTGGCGTGCTGGCTGCGTTCGTCCATGTCTTTTTGCTCGCGCTTGTCACGGACTTGTTGCTCTCTGACCTGGTGGTGTTCGACCACCTTGCCGAGGGCCTTGCTGCGGCTCTGTTTCTGCATCCAGGTGGTTTTGGCGCGGTTATTGGTTTCCCGGGCGAAGCCGAGGATGCGCTCCTGCTCGCTGATGGCCTCGTCGAGCTTGGCGATGAAGGCCTGGTATTCGAGCATGCGCTTGGCCTGGATGCCCTCGCGGGCGGCGCTGTGGAAGCGCTCCAGGTATTCGCGGCGGTAATGACGCAGTTGCTCGAGCTTGTCCATTTCCCCCTGCAGTTTCTGCTGGGTGTCGCCAAAGGCGCGGGCAGCGTCCTGTTCTTTGCGCTCGGCAAAGCCGTGTACCGGTTTGAGTCGTGCGGATGATGTCATCATGGTCCTCTACCCCTAACTATAAACCCTTTGACGGGATGCCACTCAGAAAAATGGCCAGTGGAAAAAGTGCCCCGGCCGATGCCAAGCAGGGCGTTGATTATTGCGGTTTGCTGGCTTCGGCTTCGCTCAGCCAGCGCTTTCTCGTTAAGTTGACGCCATTGGGGCTTTATCTCCTCATTCTTCTCTGCGTCCTTTGCGCTGCTTTGCGTCCTCTGCGTCCAATCCTCTCATCCGCGCCTATTCAAACAGGTTCATCAGGCCGTTGATGCTTTGGTTGAGGTCAACCGCCTCTTCCAGGCTTTGCTGCAGGAACTGTTCCAACTCTGGAATAGCCTGGATGGCCAGGTCGATATTCGGGTCCGAGCCCTGCTCGTAGGCGCCGACGCTGATGAGGTCGCGGTTGCGCTGGTAGAGGGAGTAAATCCGCTTGAAGGTGTTGGCGGCGTCGCGGTGCTGGATCGAGACGATGTCGGTCATCGCCCGGCTGATGGAGGCCTCGATGTCGATGGCCGGGTAGTGGCCGGCCTCGGCGAGGCGGCGGGAGAGGACGATGTGGCCGTCGAGAATGGCGCGCGCGGCGTCGGCA
>JADGBD010000005.1:17081-17696 GCA_015231665.1 Gammaproteobacteria bacterium | reverse complement strand
GGTGAGGACGGTGTAGAAGGCGGTGATCGAGCCGCCACCGCTGACACCGTTGCCGGCCCGCTCCACCAGCTGCGGCAGCTTGGCGAACACCGATGGCGGGTAGCCCTTGGTGGCCGGGGGTTCGTGGATCGCCAGGCCGATTTCACGCTGGGCCTGGCAGAAGCGGGTGAGCGAGTCCATCAACAGCAGCACATCCTTGCCCTGGTCGCGGAAGTGCTCGGCGATGCTGGTGCAGAGCATGGCGCCATGCATTCGACGCAGTGGCGGATGATCGGCGGGCACCGCCACAACTACGGCGCGAGCCAGGCCGGTTTCGCCGAGGATGTTTTCGATGAAGTCCTTGACCTCGCGACCGCGCTCGCCGATGAGACCGACGACGACAATATCGGCGGTGGTGTAGCGGGTCATCATCCCCAGCAGCACGCTCTTGCCCACCCCGGAACCGGCGAACAGCCCCAGCCGCTGGCCGCGGCCGACGGTGAGCAGGGCGTTGATGGCGCGAATGCCCACGTCCAGCTGCTTGCGGATAGGCTCGCGTTCGAGGGGGTTGATGACCTTGCCGGTGAGCGGCCGCCGGTGCTTGACCCGCAGCGGACCCTTGCCGTCGAGAGGTTC
>JADGBD010000005.1:16052-17071 GCA_015231665.1 Gammaproteobacteria bacterium | reverse complement strand
GCCGGCGCCGTCGATGACCCGACCGAGCAGCTCATCGCCCACATGAGCCTCACCCACCTTGCCGGTGGGGATGACCCGGGCGTCCTGCTCCAGGCCCTGCAGATCGCCGGTGGGCATCAGATAGAGGACTTCGCCACCAAAACCGACCACCTCGGCACCCATACGCTGGCACGAGCCGCTGATGACATCGCACTGGGCGCCGATGGCAGCACGCACGCCGGTGGCTTCGAGGGTGAGGCCGACCATGCGGCTGAGCCGACCCTCCACCACCAGACCGCGATCCTGATCGATGTGGTCGATGCGCTCGCGCACCGCCTCGGCCCAACGCCGATGATGCGGGCGCAGGATCTCAAGGGGCATCTGCCCGCGTCTCCTCAGTGGGTTCTGGTTCGGGGTCTGGGGAGGGCTCTGCGGCGAGATCTGCGCCTGTATCTGGCTCAGCAGTAGATTCAGTTTCAGCCGCCTTCTGCGCCGCCTGGCGCAGGTCCTCCTCCAGCCACTCGGGCTCGGCGGAGGCCTGCATCTGCTCGGCGTGGCGCTGTTCATTGAGGAGGGGGGCGATGGTGCTGGCGAAGCGGCGCTCCAGGCTGGCGTCGATGCGGGAGGTCTCGGTGGTCACCAGGCAACCGCCCTGGCTCAGGCTGGGGTCGCGCTCGATGCGCCAGTCGTGCTCGGCGCCGGTCTGGCTGTAGGCGTCTTCCACCAGCTGGGCGTCTTCCGGGTGGAGGTGAATGCGGATGTTGCGGGAATTGGCCGGCAGCAGACCCACCGCCTCGCGCACCACACCGACGATCTGCGCCGGATCGGTGCGAATCTCCCGCCGCACCAGCTGGCGCGCCACCGCCAGGGCGAGGCTGACGAGGGATTCTTCGATCGCCTCATCCAGGTCATCCAGCGGGGCCTCCAAAGCGGCGGCCAGTTCATCGAGCCTTGCAGTGCGTCGCTCCATCTCCTTGCGCATGGCTTCGCGCCCTTCGCGCTGGCCTTGCTCGTAGCCGGCCTCGTGGCCCTCGGCATGG
>JADGBD010000005.1:8658-15998 GCA_015231665.1 Gammaproteobacteria bacterium | reverse complement strand
GAGGGTAGGCATGCGCAGCTTTTCCTTGGGCACGCTCACCGGCTTGGGCTTGGACGGACCGCCCACCTGGGGCAGAACCCAGGCTTGAAAACCCTGGCCCTCGTCGGCGGGATCAGATGAACTCATCACCACCGGCTCCGCCCAGAGAAATCTCGCCGGCATCGGACATGCGCTTGGCAATGGAGAGAATTTCCTTCTGCGCCGCTTCCACTTCGCTCAGCTTCACCGGCGCGGCGGCTTCGAGGTCGTCGCGGAGCATTTCCGCGGCGCGCTTGGACATGTTGTTGAAGATCTTTTCCTTGAGGTTTTCGTCGGCAGCGCGCAGGGCCAGCAGCAGCTGATCGGTGGAGACCTCGCGCATCAGGGTCTGAATGCCGCGGTCGTCCACCTCGATCAGGTTTTCGAAGACGAACATGTTGTCCTGCAGTTCCTGCGCCAGGTCCTGGTCGTTCTCGGCGATGTCTTCCATGATCTTGGCCTCGATGGCGCCATCGACAAAGTTGAGGATGTTGGCAGCGGTCTTGACCCCGCCAAGCACCGAGGACTGGACATTGGTGTTGCCGGAGAATTGCTTTTCCAGAATCTCGTCGAGTTCCTGCAGGGCCGCCGGCTGAATCCCCTCGAGGGTGGCGATGCGCATGATGATGTCGGAACGCTGACGCTCGCTGAAGGTGGAGAGCACCTCGGCGGCCTGGTCGTTTTCCAGAAAGGAGAGGACGATGGCGATGATCTGCGGGTGCTCGAAGCGAATCAGCTCGGCGATGGCGCGGCCGTCCATCCACTTCAGCTGTTCCAGGCCCTTGGAGTTCTTGCCCAGGAGGATGCGGTCGATGATGCCGGTGGCCTTGTCGGCACCCAGGGCGCTGGTGAGAACGTTGCGGATGTAGTCGTCGGAATCCAGACCCAGGCTGGTCTGGCTGTGGATCATCTCGACGAAGGAGCGCATCACCTCGTGCATCTGGGCGGTGGTGACCTTGGTCATGTTGGCCATGGCCACGCCCAGGTCCTGCACCTCCTTGGGCCCCATGTGCTTGAGAATCTGCGCGGCGTCGTTCTCCCCCAGGGCGAGGAGGAAGATCGCCGCCCGCTCAGTCCCCTTGAGTTGAGAAATATCGCCCTTTTTGTCGTCAGCCATCAGTTGGAGCCTTCAGCCACCCATACCTTGACCAATTGTGCCACACGTTTGGGGTCATCCTTGATCAGTCCGCGTGCCGCATCCAAAACTTGTTCGTAACTTTCCTTGCCGGTGAGCATCAGCGGCCGGCCATCGGGGCCCGTGAGGGCGGCCAGACCATTGCTATCGGCCTCCAGGCGCTCGCGTTCTTCCTTGGCGGCCTCGGTCTCGACGGCCTCGGGTTCGGGCACATGGGTCAGGCGATGGATGGTCGGCCGCAGCACCCCGAAGATCAGCGCCAGCACCACCAGCACACCACCCACCTGCTTGACCAGATCGAGGAACCAGGGCTGCTGCCAGATCGGCAGTTCCGGCAGGGGTTCGGGTTCAACCGGCAGCATGAAGGCGGCATTGATCACGCGGACGCTGTCGCCACGCTGCTGATCGAAGCCCACTGCCTCGCGCACCAGTTGGGTGATGCGTTCGATCTCCTCCGGGGTGCGCTCGCGGCGTACCGCCGCGCCATCGGCACCGGCCACCAGCAGATCATCCACCACCACCGCCACCGACAGCTTGCGCAGCCGGCCGATAGCGTTGCGGGTATGGCTGACGGTCTTGTCCACCTCGAAGTTGCGCGTGGTGTTCTTGCTGCTCGACTGGGTGCCGCCGGCACCACCGCCCTCGCCGCCTGCGGCCTGCTCCGGCGCCACGCCTGCGGCAGCGGGCTGGTTGGCCAGGGCGCCGGGTACGCCTTCGGGGTTACCGGCATTTCTTTCCCGCTCGCTCAGCTGCCCGCTGCGCACCGCCTGGGCATCGGGGTTGAAGCGCTCTTCGGTCTGCTCGGTCTGGTTGAAATCCAGATCGGCGGTGACCTCGGCACGCACCCCGTCAACCCCGATCATGGGCGCGAGAATGTCTTCCACCCGACGCTTGTAATGCTCTTCCAGCTGGCGGGTGTATTCGAACTGACGGGTGCTCATGGCCAGGGCCCGGTCGTCCTGACGACCGCTGAGCAGGGTGCCCTTGTGATCCACCACGGGGACCTGGCCGGGCTCGAGCTCGGGCACGCTGGAAGCCACCAGATGGACGATGGATTCCACCTGACCGGGCTCCAGGGCACGCCCCGGGAAGAGCTTGACCGCCACCGAGGCACTGGTGACCTTGCGCGGCTGGACGAAGACGGAACGCTTGGGCATCGCCAGGTGCACCCGTGCGCTCTGGATACTGCCGATGGTGCTGATGGTGCGCGCCAACTCGCCTTCCATTGCCTTCTGGTAGCGCGCCGCTTCGACCAGACGGCTGGAACCGAAACCGCGCTCCTGCTGGAGCAGTTCAAAGCCCACTTCCTCGGTACGCGGCAGGCCGGCACTGGCCAGCTTGAGCTTGGCCTCGCTGAGCTTGGCGCTGGGCACCATCACTGCGCCGGAGTTTTCGTCCACCTTGAATTCAATCTGGGCACTGCGCAGCACATCCATGATCTCGCTGGCATCCTTTTGTGCCATGTTGCCGATGAGCAGGGCATAATTCGGTGTCTGCGACCAGAGCACCACGGCCACGCCAATGGCGACGCTGATGGCGATGCCGACCATCACCCCCAGCTGGCGCAGCATGGGGTTCTGCGACAGGGGGATGGTGGGGATGGCGGTGGCCTCGCCGGCGATGGGGGCGTTGGTTTGGGTGGTTGCAAGTTCAGCCATGGTCGTAGTCCGTCAAAAATGGATCTGGATACAAGTGCTACGCGTCATTAAACGGACATGCTCATCACGTCCTTGTATGCCTCCAGCAACTTGTTGCGTACCTGCACCGTGGCCTGGAAGGCGATGCTGGATTTTTGCTTGGCGATCATCACCTCGGCCAGGCTGAACTCTTCCGAGCCCAGCTCAAAGGACTTGGCCATGGAGTTGCCGGTTTTCTGCAGCACATTGACCTTGTCCAGGGAGCTTTGCAGCAACTCGGAAAAGGCCCCCGACTGATTGGTTGGCACAACCGCGGACTGATTGCCCGCCTGGGCGGCCATCAGCCGCATCTGCGCCATCATCTGATCGACACTGCTTACGCTACTGCCTATGCTCATTTCGGTTCTCCTCAGCGGGGCAGTTCAATCCCCGAATCACGCATCCGCGCCAATTTGTAGCGCAGGGTGCGGGGGCTGATCCCCAGGTGTTCTGCGGTACGCTTGCGGCTGCCGCGTTGCTCCTTGAGCACTTCGAGAATGATCTGCGCCTCGACATCGCGCAGGCCTTCATTCAGGTGCCCTTCGGCGGCGGCCTGTTGGGCCATTTCTTCAAAGCCCTGCTCCATCTCGAACATCAGATGCTCTTCGCTGATCTGGCCGCCATCGGCGAGGATCAGGGCCCGTTGCATCAGGTTCTCCAGCTCCCGCACATTGCCTGGCCAGCTGTGGCCGAGCAGGGCGCGGCGAGCGCTTTCGTCCATCTGCGGCGGTTCGACACCGCCATAACGCTTAAGCAAATGTCTTGCCAACGGCAGAATATCGCCGGATCTATCCTTCAGCTGCGGCAGGGTGATGGGGAAGACATTGAGCCGATAGAACAGGTCTTCACGGAAGCGACCGGCGGAGACCTCCTCACGGAGGATGCGGTTGCTGGTGGCCAGCACGCGCACATCCAGCTGGATCAGGCGGCGACCGCCGAGGCGTTCCACCTCCCGCTCCTGCAGCACCCGCAGCAGCTTGGCCTGCAGGTCCATGCTCATTTCCGAGATCTCGTCCAGCAGCAGGGTGCCGCCTTGGGCCTGCTCGAACTTGCCCGGCGCCGAGTTATAGGCGCCGGTGAAGGCGCCCTTCTCGTAGCCGAACAGCATCGCCTCGAGCATGTTGTCCGGAATCGCCGCGCAGTTAAGGGCCACGAAAGGCCCCGCCAGCCGGCGAGAGTGGGCATGGATGAAGCGGGCGAAGACCTCCTTGCCGGTGCCGCTCTTGCCGCCGAGCATGACGGTGACATCGCTGCGGGCGACCCGCTCGGCCAGATGCAACAAGCGCTGGGTGGCCGGGTCTTCCGCCACCACCGGATGGGAGTCCAGCGGGGGCGCTGTCTCTGTGACACGAGGACGCAACGCCGCCAGACCGTGCTCTGACAATCCCGGATGCAGGTTGTCTTCTACATAAAACAGGTTCGAGGATTCCATGCTGATCTCCAAAGTCTAATCGTCAGACTTGGATTGCAATCAGCGTGCCATATTAATATCTTGTTTATATTCAGTAGATTAAAAAGCCTAATCTGGCCAGTGACGGAATAAAGTCAAAAATCCAGCATATCCTGACCGCGCTGCAGGCCGTACTTGCGCAGCTTTTCCACCAGGGTGGTGCGACGCATCTTCAGGCGCTGGGCGGCGTGCGCCACCACCCCGTCGGCATCGTCCAGGGCCTGTTTGATCAGGCTGATCTCGAGGTTGCTCAGATGGGTTTTGAGGTCGAATCCCTCCGGCGGCAGCCGTGGCGCTGGCGCATCCACCCCCAGGGTCAGCGGGGCGCGCTGGGGTGCCGTGCGCACCGGCGGATCATCGGACTGATGGCCCGGCTCCGGTTCGGGGAACTCATCCAGGGGAATGCCCTCGCGGTATTTTTCCGGCAGATCGCGCACGTCCACCAGGCCGAAGGGATAAAGAATCGCCAGACGTTCGATCAGATTGGCCAGCTCACGCACATTGCCCGGCCAGTGGAACTGGGTCAGGGCGGTGACGGCGGCCGGGGTCAGGCGCACCGAACCACGCTTTTCCCGCTCGATACGGGTGACCAGATCGTTTACCAGCAGGGGGATGTCTTCGGTACGCTCGCGCAGGGGCGGCATTTCGATGGGAAAGACGTTGAGACGGTAGAACAGGTCCTCGCGGAAGCGCCCATCGGTGATGGCTTCTTCGAGATTGCGGTGGGTGGCGGCAATGATGCGCACATCGCAGTGGATGGTCTTGTTGCTGCCCACCCGCTCGAAGGTGCGCTCCTGCAGCACCCGCAGCAGCTTGACCTGCATCGGCATGCTCATGTCGCCGATCTCATCAAGAAACAGGGTGCCGGCCTCGGCCATCTCGAAGCGGCCCGTGCGCGCGCTGATGGCGCCGGTGAAGGCGCCCTTCTCGTGGCCGAACAACTCGCTTTCCAGCAGGTCGGCGGGGATGGCGCCGCAGTTGACCGGGACAAAGGGCTTGCAGCGCCGCTGGGAGTGGTAATGCAGCTTGCGCGCCACCACTTCCTTGCCGGTACCGGATTCGCCCAGCACCAGCACGGTGGCATCGGTACCCGCCACCTGCTCGATCATCTTGTTGATCTTGCGCGTCGCCCGGCCGTTGCCGGAGAGGCTGCGGAACAGCTCCACCGGCCGCTGGAAGGCGGTATCCGGGCGCTGGGTTTCGTTGTAGATCTGGCCCTTGTGGAGCAGGCCGTTGAGATTCTCGAACTGGGCAGGGACCGACAGGGAATCGAGGACAATGCCGCCAGCCGGCCGGTTGGAAGCCGGGGAGATGCCGTGCACCAGCTCGAACACCGGCGGCCGCGGCTCGATCTCACCGAGTTCCTGGTAGAGACCGATGAGTTTGTCGTGACTCAGGCGGGTGTCGATGAACACGGCGAAGTAGCCATCGGTGCCGCCCTGCTTGCCCAGACGGCGCATGGCCGCATCCGCGTCCAGGAGCACCTCCAGTTCATGGCCGACGAAGGCGAAGATGATCTTCAGGTAGTCGACGGTTTCTTGACCGTCACAGACCACCAGTGATTTTTGACCCGCAGCATTGAGATCCGACATTTTCAGGCGCCTGTAAGGAAAACCTTAGGGAACAGGGTATTAACGGATAGTTAAGCACCCTTGCCAGCAAATGTCAAAAAAACGCCTGAATTAATTTAGGTTATTATGAGTGTTTTTTAAGTTATTGTTTTTATAATGAAATTTAATTGATAATTCTGACCCAAATCGGGCTCGTCGGGGACAGCGACTCTGTCCCTAAGCGACTATCCGCCGCTACCGCCAGAATTCAGGCATCCAGTCCCGCCAGCAGATCGCGCCAGATGTCGTCGATGGACTCCAGGCCCACGGAGATGCGCACCAGGCCGTCGCCAATGCCGGCAGCGGCGCGTTCCTCAGGGCTCAGGCGACCGTGGGTGGTGGTGGCGGGATGGGTGATGGTGCTCTTGGCATCTCCCAGGTTGGCGGTGATCGAAAGCATGCGCGTGGCATCGATCAGCCGCCAGGCCGCCTCCTTGCCGCCGCGCAGGTCGAAGGAGAGCACACCACCGGCGCCGGACTGCTGACGCGCCGCCAGCTCGTGCTGGGGATGGGAGCTCAGGCTGGGGTGATAGACACGCTGCACCTGGGGATGGGCCTCCAGCCGGCGCGCCAGCTCCGCAGCACTGGCACAGTGGGCCTGCATGCGAATCTGCAGGGTCTCCAGACCCTTGAGAAACACCCAGGCGTTGAAGGGGCTCATGGTCGGACCGCAGGTGCGCAGCACGCCGAACACATCCTCCCCTACCCGCTTGGCATCGCCCACCACGGCGCCGCCGACACAGCGGCCCTGGCCATCCAGGTACTTGGTCGCCGAGTGCACCACGATGTCTGCCCCCAGGGCCAGGGGCCGCTGCAGCACCGGGGTACAGAAGCAGTTGTCCACCGCCAGCAGGGCGCCATGGGCATGGGCCAGCTCGGCCAGCTGGGCGATATCCGCCACCTCGGTGAGGGGGTTGGAGGGAGTCTCAAGAAACAGCAGGCGGGTGTTGGGCCGCAGCGCCGCTTGCCATGCCACCGGATCGGTGAGATCGACAAAGCTGGTATCTATGCCAAACCGCGCCAGATACTTGGTGAACAGGATCACCGTGGTGCCGAAGATGCTGCGCGAGGCAACCAGGTGATCCCCCGACTGCAGCAAGCCCATGCACAGGGCGAGGATCGCCGACATGCCCGAAGCGGTGGCAACACAGGCCTCGCCACCCTCCATCGCCGCCAGGCGCTGCTCGAAGGTACGCACCGTGGGGTTGGTGAAGCGTGAGTAGATGTTGCCGGGGATCTCGCCGGCAAAGCGCGCCGCAGCCTCGGCAGCGTTTTTGAACACATAACTGGAAGTAGGAAAGATCGCCTCACTGTGCTCGGACTCCTGCGTGCGCACCTGGCCTGCGCGCACCCCCAGGGTGGCCATATCCCATTCGCCGTCTAAATCAAGCATGTTGCTACCTTTTTTGTACTGGTTGAATTCAGCCTTCAGCTGCCAGCCCCCTCTCCCC
>JADGBD010000005.1:3107-8558 GCA_015231665.1 Gammaproteobacteria bacterium | reverse complement strand
GGCTGGCGGCTTCCTCAGGCCTTATTGTGCAAATCAATCACCGTCGGTGCTGCCGTGGTGGCGCTGGACTTGGCCTTGTCGCTGCGGTCCATGGCCAGCTGGGTGAGGTAGTCGGCGGTGACATCGCCGGTGATGTATTCGCCGTTGAACACCGCGGTTTCGAAGCGATCCACCTTGGTCTTGCCCTTTTTCTGGCAGGCCAGAATCAGGTCATCCAGGTCTTGGAAGATGATGCCGTCGGCGCCGATGAGCTGGCCGACCTCCTCTTCGCTGCGGTTGTAGGCCACCAGCTCGGAGGCGGCGGGCATGTCGATGCCATAGACATTGGGGTAGCGGATCGCCGGCGCCGCCGAGGCGAAGTAAACCTTGCGCGCGCCCGCCTCGCGGGCCATCTGCACGATCTGGCGCGAGGTGGTGCCGCGAACGATGGAGTCATCCACCAGCAGCACGTTCTTGTTCTTGAACTCCAGGTCGATGGCGTTGAGCTTCTGCCGCACGGATTTCTTGCGCACCTTTTGCCCGGGCATGATGAAGGTGCGGCCGATGTAACGGTTCTTGATGAAACCCTCGGTGTAACGCACCCCCAGGGTATTGGCCAGGCGCAGGGCAGCGGTGCGGCTGGTGTCGGGGATGGGGATGACCACATCGATGTTGTGATCCGACCACTGCTTCTCGATCTTGTGCGCCAGGCGCTTGCCCATGCGCGAGCGCGCCTTGTGGACGAAGATGTCGTCGATCACCGAATCGGGGCGGGCGAAATAGACGAACTCGAAGATGCAGGGCGACAGCAGGGTCTGCTCGGCGCAAACGCGGGTGTGCAGATGGCCGTCGATATCGATGAACACCCCTTCACCGGGGCGCAGGTCGCGGATCAGCTCAAAGCCGAGGGTATCCAGGGCAACGCTCTCGGAGGCGATCATGTACTCATCGCCCTCATCGGTCTCGCGCCGACCAAAGACAATGGGGCGAATGCCAAAGGCATCGCGAAAACCCATGACCCCCACCCCCGGGATCATCGCCACGGCGGAGAATCCCCCGCGACAGCGCCGATAGACCCCTTCCAGGGCCTTGAAGATGTCGTTCTCATCCACCTCCAGACGGGTGACGGCCTGGAGTTCGTGGGCAAAGACGTTGAGCAGGATCTCGGAGTCCGAGTCAGTGTTGATGTGGCGCAGATCGTCGCGGAACAGCTCCTCCTTCAGCTGCACGGCGTTGGTCAGGTTGCCGTTGTGCGCCAGGGTGATGCCGTAGGGCGAGTTGACGTAAAACGGCTGGGCCTCGGCGGAGGAGGAACAACCTGCGGTGGGATAGCGCACATGGCCTATGCCCATGTTGCCCTGCAGGCCGACCATCTGTTCATGGCTGAACACGTCCCGGGCCAGGCCGTTGTCCTTGCGCAGATGCAGCCGCTTGCCCTCGCAGGTGACTATGCCGGCAGCGTCCTGGCCGCGATGCTGCAAAATCTGCAGCGCATCATAGAGCGACTGATTGACCGCCGAGCGACCAAAAATTCCGACAATACCGCACATGACTTACCTCGTGCCCACTGGTGGCTATGGCTGGGATGGTTGGGTTGGCTGGATGGGTTGGGGTGGCTGACCCATGGCCTGCACCCCGGTGGAAATCAGCTGCTCGCTGCCGAGGCGAATGCGCTCGGCAAAGTCCGCCGGCAACAGGCCACGCAACCAGCTGGCCAGTTCTTCGAAATGTCCTACCAGCAGGGACTGCTGCCACCAGGGGTCCTGGGGCATGGGGGTCAGGCCGGCGAGCAACACCAGGCCAGCCACGATCAGGGCACCGCGGGTGGCGCCAAACAGCATGCCGATGACCCTGTCGGTGCCGCTCAGGCCGGTGGCGTCGATCAGCTTGGCGATGAGAAAGGTAAACAGGCCGCCGGCGAAAAGCACGGCGATGAAGATCAGGGCAAAGGCGGCGGCCAGCTGCAGCGAGGGCACGCTGATCCACTGTGCCAGGGGCACAGCCAGATCACGAAAGAACATCTGCGCCACAAAAAAAGCCACCACCCAGAAGGCCAGGGACAGGGCCTCGCGGACAAAACCGCGCAGCAGGCTGACCAGGCTGGAGATCAGGATGAGCGAGATAATGGCATAGTCGAGCCAGTTAAAGGTCACGCGGGTCTCCAGTTAACCTTCATGGAGCGGACAACCCCACCCCGGAACATGAAACATCTTTTGCTGGCGCCGGGACTCGGTGCTCGGGACTCGATATTTGCCAAGGATGTTTCACAGTAAAGTCTCTGCCTGCTCTACGCTGCTCCACTCGAGCTCCCTGCTTCGTCCCACGCGCCCCATGATCCTTAGCCGTGGCCAGAATCTACCTGTTGCTGATGACCTTGGGCTCCAGCCCCGCCGCGAGGGGATCGGACTGCAGGCGTGCGAGCAGGCTATCGATCCGCGCACGGTTCATGTCCGGGCCGATGCGCACCCGGTACCAGGTCCGTCCACCCACTTCTGCCGAGCTGACTTGAACCGGATAGTCCTTGACCCATAGCTTGGCCGCCAGCTCATCGGCACTCATCTTGTTGGTGACGCTGGCCACCTGAATCACCCAACCGCCCTCGCTGGCCTGGGCTGCTGGCGCCGGCTTGACCACGGGCTTGGGTTCGGGCTTGGCTACAGGTTTGGGTGCCGGCTTGGGTTCGGGCTTGGCCACCGGCTTGGGGGCTGGCTTGGGTGCTGGCTTGGCCTCAGGCTGGAGCGGTGGCGGTGGTGCGGGCTGAGTCTGTGCTAGCGGTGCTGCAGGCGCCACCGAGGGTGCCGGCTCAGGCTTGGGCAAGGCGATCGGCTGGTTGAGCTGGGGATCACGCGGCGGAATGAACACTGGCGGCGGCTCGATCATCGGCTCTATGCCGGGCGCACCATCAGCAGCCTGACCGGGCAGGCCCAGGGTGCGCGACTGAAAACCCTGCTGATCCAGACTGGAAGGCGGCACCGCCTGATCCGAGAAACCCTGATCCAGAGCCGCATCATCCTCCAGCAGCATGGGCAAAAAGATTACCGCCAGGGCTACCAGGACTGCACCGCCCAGCAGGCGTTTCTTCAGTTGGTCATGCATCGTCAACCGCCATGAGTTTGCTATCGAAATTTCACTGGGCGGGGATTATAGCAGGCTCATTACCTCAGATACCGTATAGAAAGAGCCAAACACCAGAATTCTGTCACCCGGCTGCGCCTGCGCCCGGCACTGGTGATAGGCCTGGACAAGGCTGTCATGGCAAAAGACCTCGGCCCCCAGCCGCTGCAGAATCGGCGCCAGGCTGGCGGGCTCGCGCCCCCGCGGCGAGGCCGGTCGCCCCAGATACCAGGAGTCCACCAGCGCCAGCAGCGGGGCTACCACCTGCTCGGCGTCCTTGTCCTGGAGCAGGCCAAACACTGCCAGATTGCGCCCCTGCTGCGGCATCTGCAGCAAGGCCGCCGCCAGGGCGCGGGCGCCCTCGGGATTGTGCGCCACATCCAGCACCAGCTCCACCGCACCGGGGATGAGCTGAATCCGGCCGGCGACAAACACCCGCTGCAGACCCTCGACAATGGCCGCCTCGGCCACCGGCAGCTGGCTCTGCAGCAACTCCACCAGCATCAGCACCGCTCCGGCGTTGTGCAGCTGATGCGGCCCGCGCAGGGCCGGCAGGGGCAAATGGGGATAGACCGCCGACCCCGCCTGCCAGCTCCAGCCTCCCTGCAGACGCTGCTGGCGGTAATCCCGCTGGCGCAGATGCAATCTCGCCCCCAGCTCCGCTGCCAGCTGCAGCAGCCCGGCGGGAGGGCAATCGCCATTGAACACCGCCGGCCGGCCGGGGCGCATGATGCCGCCCTTCTCCCGGGCGATCTGGTCCAGGTCTGTACCCAGCCAATCCTGATGGTCGAAGTCGATGCTGCTGATCAGGGCCACATCGGCATCGATGATGTTTACCGCATCCAGGCGCCCACCCAGACCCACCTCCAGGATGATCAGGTCCAGCCCGGCCTCGGCAAACAGCGCCAGGGCCGCCAGAGTGCCGAATTCAAAGTAGGTCAGACTGATCTCGCCCCGGGCTTGATCCAACCTGGCCTGATCTACCCGGGCAAAGGCGGCGCACAGCTCGGCGTCCTCCACCAGGCGGCCATCCAGGCGAATGCGCTCGTTGTAGATCAGCAAGTGGGGGGAGCTGTAGGCGCCCACCCGGTAGCCAGCGGCGCGGTAGATGGATTCGAGCAGGGCCAGACTGGAGCCCTTGCCATTGGTCCCCGCCACGCTGATGACCCGCGCCGGCTGCAGTTGCAGGCCCATCCGCCGCCAGACCTCGGCCACCCGCTCCAGGCCCAGATCAATGGCCTGGGGATGCAGGCCCTCCAGCCAGCTCAGCCAGTCATCAGGCTTGGCAAAGCGCATAGGGGTTATTTGTTCAGGTATTCACTCAGCTTGGCGGCGGGGACGTAGCCGGGCAGCAGCTCGCCATCGGGCAGGATCATCGCCGGGGTGCCGTTGATACCCATGAGATCGGCCAGACGCATGTGGTCGATCACCGGGTTATCGCACTTCTTCTCTGCCACGTCCTTGCCATCCTTCGCCTGGGTCATGGCCTTCTTCTGGTCATCGGCGCACCAGACCGACACCGCCTTGTCGAAAGAAGGGCTGCCGAGACCGGCGCGGGGATAGAACAGGTAGCGAATCTGGATGCCAGCCTTGTTGTAGGCATCCATTTCCTGATGCAGCTTGCGGCAATAGCCGCAGTCGATGTCGGTGAAGACCGTCACCTGATGCTTGGATTTTTCGCCGAAGGTGATCATGTTCTTGTCACCCACCTGGGCCAGGGAGCTTTGAATGGCGCTGGAGCGGCGCTTTTCCGTGAGGTTCTCATCGGTCTCCAGATCGATGATATTGGCCTTCATGAAATAACGACCGTCTTCCGACATGTAAACCACCTGGGGGCCAAACACCACCTCGTAAAGACCATTCACCGGCGACTTGCTGACGCTGTCAGGCTCGGCACCAGGCATGACCTTGGCCAGCCGCTCCTTGATCGCCGCATTGGCACCGGACTCCGCCAGCAGGGGCTGGGCCAGCAGCAGACCCGCTGCCAGGGATAGAACTAGATTTTTGATGTGCATAGGATTTCCTGATTGAAAAACAAACTTTGTAACTGTTTACTCCCTACCCAGTAACCTCCCGCCGGTGGAGGCTGTAGGTCGGGCTTTAGCCCGACAGCCGTTGGCAGGGCGAGGCCACGAGCAACGGCTGCATTCAACAAAACCGCAGCGCCTTAGTCGTCCTTGCGGACGACAGTCGGGCTAGAAGCCCGACCTACCCACTCATTCTTCTCTGCGTCCCTACTAACGAACGCTTCGCGAATTTCCCAGTAAAACTAATCGCGAAAATTGTTGAACTGCAGCGGCAGGCCGAATTCCTGCTCGCGCAGAAAGGCGATGACCTCCTGCAGATCGTCGCGTTTCT
>JADGBD010000005.1:0-3007 GCA_015231665.1 Gammaproteobacteria bacterium | reverse complement strand
CCGAATTCCTGCTCGCGCAGAAAGGCGATGACCTCCTGCAGATCGTCGCGTTTCTTGCCCGTCACCCGCACCTGGTCGCCCTGGATCTGGGCCTGAACCTTGAGCTTGCTGTTCTTGATTTCCTTGACGATTTTCTTCGCCATCTCGGTCTCTATACCCTGCTTGACGGTCACCAGCTGGCGCGCGTCATTGAGATTGACCACCGGGTCTTTCTTCTCCAGGGCGGCGATGTCAACGCCCCGTTTGACCAGCTTGGCGTGGAGAATATCCATCATCTGCTTGAGCTGGAAGTCATCGTTGGCGCGCAGGGTGATCTCCTCGGCCTTGACCTCGAAATGGGCATTGCTGCCCTTGAAATCAAACCGCGTCGATACCTCGCGATTGGCCTGATCCACGGCATTGCGCACCTCTTGCAGATCGGCCTCGGAAACCACATCAAATGAAGGCATGTTTTCTCCTAACCCGGCGGTGCCGGAAGCAGTGGGACGCAGAGATCGCAAAGAAGCGCAGAGTACGCAGAGGCTAAAATTTTAACCAACTCTGCGATCTCAGCGCTTCTTTGTGGTCTCTGCGTCCTGGAATTTTCGCCACTGGGGTCGCCAATGGGGCCGCAAGGCTGGCTAAGTTACCACAGACGCAGCACAGCAAGCACGGCGATCAGGCACGAGGATGATGGCGGGCATGGAGCTCCTGCAGGCGGGCCTGGGCGACGTGAGTGTAGATCTGGGTGGTGGACAGGTCGCTGTGGCCCAGCAGCATCTGCACCACGCGCAGGTCGGCACCGTGGTTGAGCAGATGGGTGGCAAAGGCATGGCGCAGGGTGTGCGGCGACAGGTTCTTGTGAATGCCGGCGTTGAAGGCGTGCTTCTTGATCAAATACCAGAAGGCCTGACGGGTCATGCCGCCACCGCGCCGGGTGGGAAAGAGGACATCGCAGGGACGACCGTGGAGCAACTCCTGGCGTGGACCGAGGAGAAATCGGCGCAGCCAATCCAGCGACTCCTCACCGAGGGGCACCAGGCGCTCCTTGCCGCCCTTGCCAATCACCTGCACCACCCCCTGGTTCAGGCCCAGCTGGTCCGGCCGCAGCTCCACCAGCTCGGACACCCGCAGGCCGGTGGCGTAGAGCACCTCGAGCATGGTGCGATCACGAAAACCCTCGGCGCTGGCCGTATCCGGCGCCGCCAGCAGGGCCTCCACCTCGGCCTCGCTGAGGGACTTGGGCAGGGGCCGGCCCAGCTTGGGCGATTCGATGCGCGATGTGGGATCGACAGCGATCTGGCCCTCGCGCAGGGCATGGCGGTAGAACTGGCGCAGGCAAGAGAGCAACCGTGCGCTGGAGCGGCCCTTCTTGCCCAGTTGAAACTGCACCGCCAGATAGTCCTGCAGATCGGCTCGCTCCGCCGCCAGCAAGGCCTTGCCTTTGTCCTCCAGCCAGAGCGCCAGCTGGCGCAGATCGGTCTGATAGGCACTGAGGCTGTTGCGCGCCAGGCCCCGCTCCAGCCAGAGGGCGTCGGCGAACTGCTCGATCAGCGGGTTGTCCTTGGGCAGCCGGCCGCGCTCAGTCAAGCGCCACCCCCTCGTGGCGCAGCAGCCAGCGCTTGATCTGCAACTGCTCGCCCTGGGTCTGGCCGGCATAGCCACCAAGGCCGTTGCGCGCCAGCACCCGATGACAGGGCACGACAATGGGACAGGGATTGGCCCGGCAGGCATTGCCCACCGCTTGAGCCGAGCTGCTCAGCTGCTGCGCCAACTGGCCGTAGCTGCGGGTCTGCCCCGGCGGTATCTGCAGCAAGGCCTGCCAGACCCGGCGCTGGAAATCAGTGCCGCGCAAATCCAGTGGCAGAGCAATGGGTCTTTTGCCGTCGGCAAAATAGTCGAGCAAGGGTTTGGAAAGCCATTCGGGACTCGGGGTTCGGGACTCGGGACTCGATGGCTGTGCTGCACCAATAATATCCAGGCTGACCAAGCGCCGATCCGCATACGACAAGCACAGCCAGCCCAGGGGTGAATCCATCGGGATCTGAACAAAAGAGGTATCTGGGGAACACAAGCTCATGGATGCTACCATCTGCTGAGGGCTTCGCCATTGCGCTTATTCAGTCCGCAAATGAACACAAATAAACGCATAATTGGTATTCATTGGCGTCTATTGGCGTTCATTTGCGGACTTCTATAAAGACCAAACATAAACCCGGACCTATGCATGACCGAACAACTACCCTTCTGGCAACGCAAGACCCTGGAAGAGCTCAGCCGGGAAGAATGGGAATCCCTCTGCGATGGCTGCGGCAAGTGCTGCCTGAACAAGCTGGAGGACCTCGACAGCGGCGCCCTGCATTACACCAACGTCGCCTGCAACCTGCTGGACCTCAACAGCTGCCGGTGCTCCGACTACCCCAACCGCTCGGTGCGGGTGCCCGAATGCGTCACCCTGACCCCGCAAAACAGCCGCGAACTGAACTGGATGCCCGCCACCTGCGCCTATCGCCTGCTCGCGGCGGGAAAGGACCTACCCGCCTGGCATCCGCTGCGCAGCGGCGATCAAACTGCCATGCAGCGCGCCGGCCAGTGCATCTGCGGTCGGGTGATTCACGAAAAGCACGCCGACAAGCTGGAATACCATCTGATCACCTGGGTTAGCTGATATGACCCTTCCTGATTACCCACAAGGCCCAGCTATACCCATGGGTCTGAGAGCCTACCCGGTGGCCTTAACTTAGCCGTTCGCTGAGCGAAGCCGAAGCGAACGGCCTAAGCGCCAGTGAATGTCTTACTGTGAAAGTCGCGAAGCCTCGTTGCTCCCTCTCCCCCCGGGAGAGGGTTGGGGAGAGGTCGGTGAGTGCTCCCTGAAACACCGACACTTCCGCCCTCCTTGGCGGTCGGGAACGATCAGGGGCGAGCAGACTTTCATTTTCTGGGGTGGCTCTGCTCGCTCCATCAGCGTTAGGCTTACTGTGAAACAACATTGCCGCCTGTCAATCTGGGAGCTTCGAGCCCTGGCTCG
>JADGBD010000200.1:2731-4490 GCA_015231665.1 Gammaproteobacteria bacterium | reverse complement strand
CGGTGGCTTGCCCCCGGGCGGGTTGCCGTTTTAGGCCGCAGCTACCGCAAAGCGCGCGGAGTGGCCTTTAACGTGCGTGTTTTTTTCCGGCCAGGCCGGGGAGGTGGCTAGATGAACAACACCGCAGAACAGCTTGGCTTTACACCGGAGGATTATCTGGCCTGGGAGGCGGAGCAGGCGGTCAAGCACGAATACCTGCGTGGTGAGGTGTTTGCCATGACCGGGGTCAGTATTGCCCATAACAAGGTCAACCTGAATCTTGCCCTGGCACTGAAGCAGAGGCTTCGCGGCGGCCCTTGTGAGGTTCTGATGGCAGAGGTTAAGTTACAGGTGGAGGCGGCAGATGCCTTCTTTTACCCCGACCTGATGGTGACCTGCGCTGCTGAGGCAAAACAAGACAGCCACACGGTCAGCAGGGCACTGCTGGTAGCGGAAATCCTCTCCCCCAGCACCGAGGCCTATAACCGCGGCGAGAAGTTTGCGTCTTACCGCAAGCTGCCCAGCCTGCAGGAATATCTGCTGATCGACCCCGATCGCCTCAGCGTCGAGCTGTTTCGTCGTGACGCCAGCAACCACTGGGTGCTCTACACCTTCGCCCTGGAAGATCAGCTGGAACTGGCCAGCCTGGATCTTCGCATCCCGGTGAGCGAGCTGTTTGAGGACCTGCTGCCCGGCTGATGCAGCTCTGGGCCAGCCTTTGCTCAGCTGGTCAGGGGTTTGTAGCTGTTCAGCACCTTGATGTAGTTGGCCCGGGCGAACTCGCTGGGGTCGGATACCGTCAGCTGGCTGACCCGGCCACGCACATCGGACAGGGATTCAAACCCCTTGGCCTCCATCCATTCCACCAGACCGCGCTGGATCTGCTGAATCTGCTGCGGCCCTCGTTCCAGCAGGGTCGAGCACAGGTGCACCACGTCGGCACCGGCGAGCAGCAGCTTGATCGCATCTTCGGCCCTGTGGACCCCGCCGGTAGCGCTCAGGGACAGGGAGGTGCGGCCGTAGAGAATGCCGATCCAGCGCATGGCCAGCAGAGACTCCTGGGAGCTGGACAGGTGCAGGCCGGGTACCAGACGCAGGGCCTGGATGTCGATATCCGGCTGATAGAAACGGTTGAACAGGCTGATGCCGGCGGCGCCGACCTGCTCCAGGCTGGCGGCGAGATGGGCCGGTGAGCTGAAGAAGGGGCCGAGCTTCATGTTGATCGGCAGCTCGATCTCCTGGCTCAGGCGCTGGACTACATCGATATAGCGCGATTCCACCTGGGGCCCGGCCTCGTCCATGTCCGCGGCTATGTGGTAAATATTCACCTCCAGAGCATCGGCGCCGGCGTCGGCCAGTTCCTTGGCGTGCTTGACCCAACCGCCGGGGGTGACGCCATTGAGGCTGGCGATGATGGGAATGCCCAGGCTGCTTTTGAGCGACGCCAACTGCTCCAGATAGCGATCCAGCTCGCTGGGAAACTGCGCCGGCTGAGGCAGATAGCCCTGGGCCTCGCTGTGGCCGCTCTCCTGCTGATGGAGAAACTGAGCCATTTCCTCATCAAAAGCGCTGACTACCTCTTCGTATAGGGAGTGCATGACAATGGCGGCAGCGCCGGCGTCCTCCAGGGCCTTGGCTGAGTCCAGGTTCTTGCTCAGGGGTGATGAGGAAGGCACAAAGGGATTCTGCAGGGTCAGTCCCAGCCATTCGGTGGTCAGGTCCATAGGGGGCTCCATATCGAGATGTGGCCATTAGTGTACCAGCAAGTCAGCGCAGCCTG
>JADGBD010000200.1:0-2631 GCA_015231665.1 Gammaproteobacteria bacterium | reverse complement strand
GTCCGCAAATGAACGCCAATTTACGCAAATCAGAAAAATCTGGATTTAGCCGGTCGGGCTTGTAGCTCGACCTACAATAGCGGACTTCAATTGAGGCTTTGTAGCACTCATTTGGCGTTCATTCGCGTTCATTAGCGGACTCTTTCAAATCCCCAGCACAACCTCACAACGGCTTGCGGAACAGCTTTGAATTGCGCTGGTAGTTGTACAGCCGCTGCCGCTCCCTGGGCAGGTCGTCGAGGGAGACGCTGACAAAGCCGCGTTCCTGGAACCAGTGGGCGGTCTGGGTGGTGAGCACGAACAGGCTGCTCAGGCCCTGGCGGCGGGCTATGCCTTCCATGTGGGTGAGCAGTTCCTCGCCGCGGCCGGCATCGCGGTAGTCGGGGTGGACGGCAACGCAGGCCAGTTCTGCGGTGTGCTCCTCGGGATAGGAATAGAGGGCGGCGCAGGCGATGATGGCATCGTCCCGCAGCATCAGCACAAAGCGGTCGATTTCTGTCTCCAGCAGCTCACGCGAGCGTTTCACCAGCACCCCGGCCTCTTCCAGGGGCTGCAGCAGATTGAGAATGCCGCCGACATCATCGATGCGTGCCGCCCGGGTGGTCTCGAAGGCCGAGGCGGTGATGATGGTGCCCACCCCCTCGCGGGTGAACAGCTCCTGCAGCAGGGCCCCATCCTGCTGGCGCTGGAGCAGATGCACGCGACTGACGCCGCGGCGACAGGCATCGCTGGCGGCGAAGATCTGCTGATAGCATTCCTCTGACATCTCATCGATGCGTTTTACCAGCAGCTCATCGGCCTCGATGGGCAGCAGGTGGGCAATGGTCTCGTCCTCCTCATCGCGCAGAATGTCCTCCTCCTGCAGGTAGATGAGCTTGTCCGCCTGCAGCTCCAGGGCGATGGCGGCGGCCAGATCGGGCGCCGCCAGGTTGAATACCTCGCCGGTGGGCGAGTAGCCCAGGGGCGGGATCAGGGCGATGGCACCCTCAGTCAGCACCTTACGCAGGGCCGGGCCATCCACCTTGCGCACCTTGCCGGTGTGGCAGTAATCGATGCCATCGCGCACCCCCAGGGGCTGGGCGGTAACGAAGTTGCCCGATGCGGCGCGAATGCGAATACCGGCCATGGGGGTGTTGGCCAGGCCGGTGGACAGCTGCGCCTCGATCTCGACGCGAACAAAACCGGCCGCCTCCTTGACGCAGGTGAGGGCATGGCCATCGGTGATGCGCAGGCCGTTGTGGATGCGCATCTGCGCCCCGCGCAGGCGCAGGCGCTCATCGATCTGTGGTCGCGCTCCGTGCACCAGCACCAGGCGCACCCCCAGCCCCTGCAGCAGGGCGATGTCGTGGATCAGGTTGGAGAATTGCTCGCCATCCTGCAGCGCCTCACCACCAAAGCAGACGACAAAGGTCTTGTCCCGGTGGGCATGGATATAGGGCGTGGAGTGGCGAAACCAGTCGAGGAAGCGGTTGTCTTTAAGCATGCATTTGGTCTTGGTGTTAGAGAAATGTCAGTGAGGATTGTCTTTGGTTTGGGGATAAGTGATCTTTATCCCGGCTCCAGGCAAAACCGTCGCACCAGGCCCTGGATCAGCCGCACGGCGGGTTCGATCTGATCCAGCGCCAGGTACTCGTTGGGCTGATGGGCCTGATCGATGCTGCCGGGGCCGAGGATCACCGTTTCCAGGCCGAGCCGGTTGAAGTAGGGGCCTTCGGTGCCGAAGGCGACAGCACCAGCGGGGTGGCCGGTGAGCTGCTCCACTGCCTGGACGATCTCGGCGCTGGCCGGGGTTTCCATCGCCGGGATGCCCTCAAACAGGGGCTGAATCTGTAACTGCAGCTGCAAGCCCTCGGCGATGGGCGCCAGGCGCTTGGCCATGGCCGCGCGCAGCTCGCCAAGCTCCATCCCCGGCAGGGGACGCAGGTCGATGTGCAGCTCGCAGGCGCCACAGATGCGGTTGGGGTTGTCGCCGCCGTGGATATGGCCCAGGTTGAGGGTCGGCACCGGCACCTCAAAGATGGGGTTGCGCTGCTGCTGTAGCTCATCGCGCCAGCGCAGTAGCTCGCTGATGATCTGATGCATGCCCTCCAGGGCGTTGCGTCCCAGCGCCGGATTGCTGGAATGGCCGGCCTGGCCCTGCAGGCGGATGGATTCCATGGTGATGCCCTTGTGGCTGCGGATCGGCCTCAGCCCGGTGGGCTCGCCAATCACCGCGTGACGCCCCAGCTGGCGGCCCAATTGGCGGTCCAGATGCTGCAGCTGTTGGGCACCGCACATGCTGCTCTCCTCATCGGCGGTGGCGATGATCAGCAGCGGCCGCTGCAGTCGCCCCAGCGGCAGTCCCTGCAGGGCATGCAAAATCAGGCCGAAGAAGCTCTTCATGTCCGCCGTACCCAAACCGTAAAGGCGGCCGTCACGTTCGCACAGCTGCAGCGGGTTGCTCGACCAGAGCGGCTCGTCGAAGGGCACGGTATCGGTGTGCCCGGACAACACCAGCCCGCCGGGGCCGGAACCCAGGCTGGCAATCAGATTGAACTTGCCCGCATGGCCGGGAATCGCCAGAGTCTCCACGGCAAAGCCGAGATCGGCAAACCAGCCGGCCAACAGCTCGATCACCTGGCGGTTGCTCTG
>JADGBD010000199.1 GCA_015231665.1 Gammaproteobacteria bacterium | reverse complement strand
CGCTTCTCCGCGATCTCCGCGTCCTCTTTAGCGTTCATTTGCGGACTTTTCAGGCTTCTAATTTTCATAATCCACGTCGTAGATCATCGAGCGGCGCTTGGCCAGGTGGCGGGATTCTTCCAGCGCGGCCTGGATATCGAAGTAGGCGTGCTGGCCGTCCTTGGGTGGCTTGACCAGGGCTGAGTAGATCATCGGGAAATGCTCCAGGGTGCTGAGCACCGGGTTCGGCGCAGTCAGGCCCAGTCCGCAGCGACTGCTGGCCCTGAGGGTGGCGCCCAGGTTCTTCAGGTAATCCAGATCGGACGGCTCGGCGCTGCCCTTGACCAGCTTCTCCATGCGCTTTTTCATGAACACCGTGCCCACCCGGCAAGGGGTGCAGTAACCGCAGCTTTCGTCGATGAAGAAGTCCAGGTAGTGATTGACCACCTCCAGCAGGTTGCGGCTCTGGTTGAAGACCAGCAGGGCGCCGCCGGTGGGCAGGTCCTCAAAACCGATGCGCCGCTCGAATTGATCCGCGCCGATGAACTGCCCTGACGGCCCGCCCACCAGCACGGCACCTGTCTGTTCGGCCCCAACCAGGGCCAACAGCTCGGCGATGCGGATACCAAACTCCACCTCATAGACCCCGGGCCGGGCGCAGTCGCCGCTGATGCTGAGTAGCTTGCTGCCACTGCTCTGCTCGGTGCCCAGGGCGCGGAACCAGTCCGCCCCCTCGGCGAAGATGCGTGCCGCGCAGGCCAGGGTCTCGACGTTATCCACACAGGTGGGGCAGCCCAGGTAGCCGCGCTCGGCGGGAAAGGGCGGGCGGTTCTTTGGCTCGCCGCGCAGGCCCTCGCAGGAGCTGATCAGGGCGCTCTCCTCACCGCAGACGTAAGCGCCGGCGCCCATCTGGATGCGGATGTCGAAGTCAAAACCCTGCACCCCGCCAATGGCCTGCCCCAGCCAACCGGCCGCACGCGCAGCCAGCAGGCGATTCTCCAGCCAGGCCAGCAGGTACTCGTACTCGGCGCGCAGATAGATGATGCCCTCGGCACAGCCGATGGCTCGCGCCGCTATGACCATGCCCTCGATGAGCAGATCGGGCTTCTCGGTGAGCAGCACCCGGTCCTTGAAAGTGCCCGGCTCACCCTCATCGGCATTGCAGATCAGATAGCGCCGCTCCGCCGGCGGCCGGTGGGTGAAGTCCCACTTGCGCCCGGTGGGAAAACCGGCGCCGCCACGCCCGCGCAGGCCGGAGCGGCTCAGCTCGGCGATCAGCTGCGCCGGGGTCTGCTGCAGCGCCGCCTGCAGGCCGCTGAAGGGCCGATGCTCAGCGAACAGCACCGGACCGGGCAGGCGAATCTGGTTCTCCACCAGGCTATGGATCAAGGGATCGGCATTGCAGCCATCCCCCAGCGGAGCAAAATCGCCCACCAGGGTCTGGGCCAGGGCAGCCGGATCGGGGTTCTGCCGCAGCAAGCGGACCAGCTCACGGGCGCGCTCCGGGGTCAGGCGGGTCACCGGCACCTCATTCACCAACAGCGCCGGTGCCTGATCGCTCAGGCCGATGCAAGGGGTGTGATGCAGGGAGAAAAGCCCATCGGCGCTGGTTTGCTCCAGACCCAGGCCCAGCTCCTGCTGCAGGGTGCGGCTGATCTCCTCCATGCCGGCATGGCGGTCGATGACATCGTCACATAGGCGAATCGCCAGCCGACCGGTGGGCTGGTCGGTAAAAAAGGCATAGAAGCTGACCATGCCCTCGATCACCACCCGCCGCGTACCCAATTCCTGCGCCAGCAGGGCCTGGGTGGCCTTGTCGATGCCGCGCAGCTCTTTCTGCAAGGCCCAGAGCATATCCATCAGCCGGGTGCGGTCATGGCCAAACCGGCCACAGACCTGGGCGACGAGTTCGGTTGTGGTCTGAGTGGCTGCAGCGGGCATGGGTCATCTCCAAGATTGATCAACCTCAAGTCTAGACCATGTTTGCTCGACGAGTTAGACAAATGAATTCCGCAGAAACAAGCAGTTCGCTCCTTTGCACTTCGGCGGTTCCGCTGCTAAGGTGAAGTGCGTCCCAACCTCGCATCAGGATATGTCATGACCCAAGCCGTCCGCTGGACCATCCAGGTTTCGTCCGAAACAGACCTTTGCCGGAGGGGATTTCTCGGCGGGCAAGGGATGAAAAAAGGCGATCTTTCCAAATTCGTCGAGGATGCCGTGCGCTGGCGTATGTTCGACCAGAGGATACAAACCCTGAAAAATCGCAACAGCGACATTCCCCCAGACAGGCTGGAGGCAATGATTGACGAAGCCGTGCGCGAAGTACGCGCCGATACCCCCGCTCGCAATGCCGACTGATCAAAGGTGCGGGTCGTCCTCGACACCAATATCCTGCTTGCCGCGCTGATGACGCGCGGTACGCCGCCTGACCAGCTTGCCACCGGTGACAGAAATCATTTGCTCGCCCTCGCACAACATGGCGCCACGCGCATCATCAGCGCGCGTGATTTGGTGGAAGTGCTGCGCTAACGTTCATGAGACAAACCAGCATTTCGCGAATTTCACCGTAAAAGAACCTCTCCATTGCCGTTACGCTCCATGCGAGGCTTCATCAACAACACCGGCCTGAACCGAGTGGCCTAGCCTGCGCTTGCCGCTGATGCCCTCTGCTGGTATCTTTAGTGGCCTTTGCCCTTTGGAGCCTCTTTTGATCTTGCGTCTGCGTTTATTCATCGGCCTTGTGCTTGGTTTGCTGTCGTTTGGGGTCTTGGCCGAGGTGCAGGTGCCGATTCGGGTCGGGGTGCTCTACTGGTCGATGCAGATTCCCGGGCAGGTGGCCATGCGCCAGGGTCTGGAGGCGGAGGTGGAGCGAATCAATCAGCGCGCCGCCGGGCGGGGTTTGCCGCCGGTGGAGCTGATTGCCGAGGTCGCCGGCGATGGCGAGGCGGGGATTCGCCGGCAGATCGAGCAGATGAGCGCGATGGTGGCGCGGCGGCCGGACATCATCATCGTCCAGCCCACGGACAACGCCGCCCTGGCCGAGCCCCTGCTCGCCGCCAACGCTGCCGGCATCCCGGTGGTGGCTTACGATCAGTACATCAGCGGCGGCCGCCTCGACGCCTTTGTCACCTCAGATAACCGCCAGGCGGGCTATCTCAATGGCGAATTCATCGCCGACCGCTTTGCCGATGACCGCGAGATTGGCCTGATCCTGGTGGAATATCCCCACGTCTCCTCGACGGTGGAGCGTCTCAACGGCTTTCTCGATGCCCTGGCCGAGCACCGCCAGCCCTACCGCATTCTCAAGACCTACAAGGCGGTGCAGCCGGAAGAAGGCCGCCGCGCCGGGGAGGCGATTCTGCGCGACTTCCCTGCGCCCGGCAGCGTCGATGTGGTGTTCAGCGTCAACGATGGCGGTGGCCTGTCGGTGGTCGCGATGCTGGCCGCGGCCGGGCGGCGGGAGATCATCGTCGCCAGCATCGATGGTGATCCCGCCGCGGTGCAGCGAATCGACCGGCAGGAGCTGATCCACATCGACTCGGCCCAGTTCTGCGGCCCGCTGGGTGCCGAGGCAATGAAAACCGCCTATGCCATCGCCACCGGCGCGCCCTTTGCCCGCGAGGTACTGGTGCCGGTGTTCCCGGTGACCCGAGACACCCTGCAGCTCTATCCCGGCTGGCTGGGCCCCATCCCCGAGCCCTTCCGCAAGCCCTGGACGGCCAACAAACCCCTGTGGGATGGCCAGATCCAGACGCGGCAATGAATCCATCCGAAGACCCGATAAAACACCAGATCAATGCCCTGAGCGCGGTAGACCGGCGCCTGACCACCGCCTTTGGGGTGGTGATTGCGGTGCTGATGCTCATCGTCCTGCTGGTGGGCGGCCTCTACATGACCCGGGTGATGGAGCGCGAGGAGCGGCAGCTGGCCACCCAGCTGACTCAGGTGCTCTCCAGCGCGGTGTCGCGGGTGAGCTTTTCCGGCAAATACCACGCCCAGCTGTTGCTCAATGACATCAAGCAGGAGCGCCCGGAGATCGGCTACCTGCGCATGACCGACCGCGACGGCCGGGTGCTTGCCAGCACCGAGCCGAGCCAACGCGATCAGCTGCTTAACGGTGCGGCGCTGAAGCAGGTACAGCTGGCCTTGGCAGAGGGCGGCGGCGACCAGACCCGGCGACTGAAGCTCGATGCCAACCCCATCCTCGAGATCACCCTGCCCTATCGCGGCGGCTTCGATCACTCCATCCAGGGTGTGGTGCAGGTGGGCATCTCCCAGCAGATGCGGGATGCCGAGCTGCGCCGCGGCATCATCCTCATCGCCAGCATCGTCCTGGTGCTGCTGGCGCTTGGGGTGCTGGTGGTGATCTGGCTCAGCCGCCGCTTCGGCAACCCGGTCAAACGCCTGGCCAGCGACCTCAGCGCCACCCTGCAGGCCATCCCCGATCTGCTGTTCGAGCTGGACCTGGACGGCCGCTACCTGCAGGTGCTGGCGAAAAAGCAAAGCCTGCTGC
>JADGBD010000198.1 GCA_015231665.1 Gammaproteobacteria bacterium | reverse complement strand
CTGCCATAGTGCCCCCCGCTTACTCAGCTATTCACCTAGACTAGCCCGCTGTTCTGTCGGTGCCTGGCGCAGCTGCTTGGCCGCTTCATCCAGTGATTTGAGAATCACGGCCTTGAGTTGGGGTTCGGGGATGCGCTCGGCAATGGTGACGGCTATGCCAACGGCGGCCAAGGCAACTGCGGCGGGGTCATGGGCCATGACCGACTGGAGCATGGCGGCACTGGCCTGGTGGATTGCAGCGAGTACTTCGTCTGCTTGCTCAGTTGGGGCTTGCTCAGGCATGTTGGCTTGACCGGCTAATCGGCAGGCCTTGCTGGCAGGCGCAGAAAATGCTCGCGGTAGTAGGCCAGCTCGGCGATGGAGTCGCGGATATCGTCCATCGCCAGGTGGCTGGAATCCTTTTTGAAGCCCTCGGCCATCTCCGGCGCCCAGCGGCGCGCCAGTTCCTTGAGGGCGCTGACGTCCAGGTTGCGGTAGTGGAAATAGGCCTCGAGCCGGGGCATGAGCCGGGCCATGAAGCGCCGGTCCTGGCAGATGCTGTTGCCGCACATGGGCGAGGTCTCGGCCGGGACGTAGTCGCGCAGGAAGGCCAGGGTCTCCTCCTCCGCCTGGGCCAAGCTGTACTGGCTGTCGCGCACCCGCTGGGTCAGGCCGGATTTGCCGTGCTGATTGGTGTTCCACTCGTCCATCGCCGCGAGTACTTCGTCCGGCTGATGGATGGCGATCACCGGCCCCTCAGCGAGGACGTTGAGGTCGCGGTCGGTGACCAGGGTGGCGATTTCGATGATGCTGTCGGTCTGCGGCTCCAGGCCGGTCATTTCCAGATCGATCCACACCAGATTGTCTTTGCTCTGCGCCATAGGCCTCACCCCGTTCGCCCGCTTGAAATGCGCCGATTCTAGCAGAGCCCATCCAACCCCTGTATGCTTTTGCCATCCTTCCCGCCTGGAACAGTCTGAATGAAGCCTTGTTATGCACGCCGGTAATCGCCCCTGATGGGCCGACGACTCAGCCAACAACAGCGCCAGCGCATCGGCGAGATTCAGCAAAGGCGCCTGCAGCAGGCCGCACAGAGCGCCGAGCAACTGCTGCAACAGAGCGATAGTCCGCAGCAACCGGGTCGAGTCATCAGCCGCTTCGGCCGCAATCTGATCATCGAGGACGAGCAGGGGCGATTGATCCCCTGCCTGCTGCGGCAGAACTTGGGGCACGCGGTCTGTGGGGATAGGGTCGCCTGGCAGGCCACCGGCGACAATCAGGGGGTGGTCAGCGCCATCGAACCCCGCCGCTCGGTGCTCATCCGCCCCAACTACAGCGGCCAGGAGCGCCCCTTGGCGGCGAACATCGACCGCATGATCATCGTCCTCGCGCCCGAGCCCATCCCCCGCCGGTATTTGCTGGATCAGTACTTGATCGCCGCCGAACTGCTCGCTATTCCGGCGCTGATTTGCCTGAACAAGACCGACCTGCTCGACCCGGCCGGTGAGGCGGCCTTCGAGCGGGAATTTGGCGACTACCCCGGCATCGGCTATGCGCTGATCCGCGTCAGCGCCCGCCGCGAGCAGGGCCTCAAGCCCCTGCTTGATGCCGTTGCCCAACACACCGCGATCCTCCTCGGTCAGTCCGGCGTAGGCAAATCGAGCCTGGCTTCCGCCCTGCTGCCCGATCGCGAGATCCAGACCGGCAAGCTCTCCGCCTTCAGCGGCAAGGGCTGCCACACCACCACAGCCACCACCCTCTATCACCTGCCCCAGGGCGGTGAGCTCATCGACTCTCCCGGGGTGCGCAGCTTCCGGCCCACGGTCAAGGACCGCAGCGACCTTGAGCACGGCTTTCGCGAATTCGCCCCCTACCTCGGCCGCTGCCGTTTCAGCAACTGCCAACACAAGGGCGAGCCCGAGTGCGCCCTGCAGCAGGCCGCCGATCAGGGCCAAATCGACCCGCGCCGGCTGGAAAATTTTCGCCACATGGCAGCGAACCTCTAGCCGGCATCTACCGGTAGTCAGGGATAGTAAGACCGCACATAGGGGCAGAGTTTGACCACGCCACCGTAGGTCACGAAGGTATCTGAGTCCCAATCATAGGAACGGTATTCCCGGGCGCAGCGGCGCTTGGCCGATTTGTAGGCGCCTTTGTTGCTGTAGCCGTAGGTCGTCTGACTGCTGTGGTTGGAGATGATGGCGCCGATGAGAGCCCCAGCCACCAGGGGTGCAACCCAGTTATTGCTCCGCCGTGATGGCCGGTGCCTGGGGTAGCGGTCATAGGTGCGATAGCGTTGAGCCAGCTGAATTTCCTGGCGTGACTCGGCATAGATGCGATCCATCCTGGCCCCGTCCAGCCAGTCGGGCTCGGCCTGCACCGCACCGGCGGCTAGCAGGGCGGCGGTAAAAAATAGCGGTTTGATCGTTGCGCGCATGGGTCTTCTCCTGAATGATGCCTATAGCTTGAAGTATAGGCCCAGCGCCTGAACCCAGGCTGAATGGAGTCAATTCAGCCGAGCAACCCCTCGCGGTTCCAAGACCGCCAGCCTATCTCAGAGATAGCTCCCTACCCCTTCAAAGCGCTTGCGCCAGTAGCTTTTGTGCAGGCTTTCCAGGCGCACCGGGCTACCGGCGCGGGGGGCGTGGATGAAGTCGCCGCCACCCAGGTAGATGCCTACGTGGTTGATCGAGCGGTCGATGCGGAAGAAGATCAGATCACCGGGGAGCAGATCGTCCACCGGCTTGGGCTGGGCTTGGGTGAATTGCTCGGCAGCGGTGCGCGGGGTCTGGACGCCGACATTGTTCAGGCTGTATTGCACCAGCCCGCTGCAATCAAAGCCTTTGTCGGGGTCGGTACCGCCCAACCGATAGGGGATGCCGATCAGCGACAGGGCCTGGCCAATCACCTCCATCCGCCTGCCGTCCATCTGCGAGTTGTCTTCCTTGGCCTGGGCCTGGGTCAACTTGCGCTCCAGTTCCAGCTCCTCCGGGCTGGGCCGCTCCGGGCCCGTGGACAGGCAACCGCTCAGCGCCAACAGGCTGGCACTGAGCAGCAGGGCCCTGAGGATTTTTTTGCGTAGATCGAGGCTAAACTTCATGTTGAGTGTTATGATTAATCTGTAACTAGCTGAATAGCATATATCTTGAATCGAGATTGTCAAGCCGGAGTTGGTCATGAACGTGGTTTTTGGGTTCCTCATCTTCACCGCATTCGCGGTTACCGCCTGGCACCAGCTGGGCTGGCAGCCAGGTACGGCCGATGCCATTGCGCCCATGCAGGCCCTGACCAGCGGGCTGATCGACTCAGCCAAATCGGCGGTGGAGTTGGTGCTGGGGCTGATCGGGGTGATGAGTTTCTTTCTGGGATTGATGAAGGTGGTGGAGCGCGGCGGTCTGCTGGTGATGCTGGCGCGGTTGATTCGGCCGCTGATGCTGCGCCTGTTCCCCGAGGTGCCACCGGATCATCCCGCCATGGGCGCCATGATCATGAACTTTTCCGCCAACGCCCTCGGCCTGGGCAATGCGGCGACCCCCTTTGGCATCAAGGCGATGCAGGCGCTGGATCAACTCAATCCCCACCCTGGGGTGGCGAGCAACTCCATGGCCCTGTTCCTTGCGATCAACACCTCCAGCCTGACCCTGCTGCCCACCGGTGTGGTGGCCCTGCGCGCCTCCATGGGTTCGGCAGACCCGGCAGCAATTATCCCAACTACCCTGTTCGCCACCCTCTGCTCGACCACGGTGGCGATTCTGGCGGCGCGCTGGTATCAGCGCTTCTCGCCGGTGCGGCCGCTGCCACCGGAGCTGCAGCCGGAGCGGGAAGCGGCAGCGGCGGACGAGGCCCAGACCAGCGATAGCAGCAGCTATTCGGCCTGGGCCTCCTGGCTGTTTCTGTTCGGCATTTTCTCGCTGATTCCGGTGACCATTGTTTACGGGCGCGCCATGTCGCCCTGGGTGGTGCCGGTGTTGACCGTGCTCTTTCTCGGCTTTGGGGTGATGCGGCGAGTGCCCATCTACGAGGCCTTCATCGAAGGCGCCAAGGAGGGCTTTGCCCTGGCGGTGAAGATCATCCCCTATCTGGTGGCCATACTCACCGCCGTGGGCATGTTTCGCGTCAGCGGTGCGATGGATTGGCTGGTGGGCCTGCTGGGGCCAGTGACCGCCTGGTTCGGCCTGCCAGCCGAGGCGCTGCCAATGGCGCTGCTGCGCCCTCTCTCAGGCTCCGGCGCTTACGGGGTGATGGCGGGCATCATGCAGGACCCCGCCACAGGCCCGGACAGCTACGTCGGCCTGCTGGTGAGCACCCTGCAGGGATCAACCGAGACCACCTTCTATGTGCTGGCGGTCTATTTCGGCGCGGTTCAGGTCAAGCGCGTGCGCCACGCCGTAGCCGCAGCCCTGACCGCAGACATCGCCGGCATTGCCGCAGCGGTGTTCATTTGTTCCTGGCTGTTCACCTAACATTCACCGGCTGCTTAGGCCGTTCGCTGAGCGAAGCGGTGCCTTGAGCTGAGTCGAAAGGTCGAAGCGAGCGGCGGCTGGCTTCGACTCCGCTCAGCCAGCGCTTTCGCGCTAA
>JADGBD010000197.1 GCA_015231665.1 Gammaproteobacteria bacterium | reverse complement strand
TTGCTCATTGAGCCCGTTGCGGCCTGAACAGCAAGTTCGCGCATGCGCTGAAGCGAATCACCCAGGCCCCGCAAGGTGCTGTCGGCTATGCCCAGATAGGAGATGCCGTCGCCGATGGTGCGCTGAGCCATGGAGGCGCCGCGTGCCTGGCTTTCCATTCTCTGTGCCACGGCCAAACCCGCGGCGTCGTCCTTGGCCATATTGATACGTAATCCGGAAGAAAGTCTTTGCATCGCTGTCTGCAGGTCACCCATGGTGCGGGTAAGATTGCGCTGAGCAGCGAGCGAGTGAACATTAGTGTTAACTACAAGTGCCATTGTCGTGTCCTCAATTAGCCTGAGCGCCAATCTAGGTCGCTCTTACCTGGCTGTTTAACATTTAGCGGATATGCCGTTGATTAACTGCATTTACCGCTTCCGAAACCTGTAACGGCCTGGGACGAAAATTCTTGAGAATTTTTTTGTCATGGCCAAAGGCATTCACCCCAGTGGCCTGATCACATAAGATAGCCAGCCTATGCCATCAGGATCAGCCATGAACCCCATTGCGGAAGACTTCCTCACCAACCCCTTCGGCGAAGAGTACCTGTATTCCGTCAACCGCGAGGATTTCGCCGCCAAATCCGCCGCTGACGTCTTTGCCAGCAGCCTGGATACGCGCTTCTTCGAGCGCCACCAACTGCACGTGGTCATTGGCACGGACTCCGGCCTGCTCCCCGCCTATGTGGAACACAAGGGCATCCCCATGGGTGCGCGCTATCTGTTCATCGAGGCCGAGGAATGTATCGCCAGCATTCGCGACATCCTTGAGCTTAAAAGCCAGCGCATCCTGCTCTGCTCACCGGATGACCCCTTTGGCGAGCTGAACAAACAATCCGACCTCGGCGAGGTGTTCTACTTCTACCTGGGCCATGTGCTGCTGCACAACTCCGTTGCCGCCTCCCGCGGCCATCTGGACCGCTACCAGGAACTGCATCGCCAGTTTGAAGAGGAAATCCATGCACGCACCTTCTTCCACCAGGGCCGCGGCAATCAGAACAAACACCTGACCAACCGCCTGCTCAACGCCCCTGAGGCCTACCAGTGCGCGCCGCTGATCCGCAATCTGTTCCCCGGCAAGACCGCAGTGGTGTTTGCCGCCGGCCACTCCATGACCCAGCACATGGACTGGATCAAGGACCACCGCGCCGATCTGGTGCTGGTAGCCATTTCACGGGTCTGCGCCACCCTGTTGAAGCACGAGGTGGAGCCTGACGTCATCGTCAGCGTCGACCCCCAGGCGATCAACTACCGCCAGAGCCTATCGATGCTGCGCTGCAAGAACAGCGTATTCGCCCACCCGGCCTACTGCGATCACAGCCTGACCAGCATCTGGCCAGGCAAAAAAGTGGTGATCGGCGAGCGCCTGCCCTGGGAATCCAAGCTCAACGAAGACTATATCGACAGCTACGACGTAACCGTTAGCAATGCCGCCATCACCACCGCCTTCTGGCTCGGCTGCCAGCAAATTTTGCTGATGGGGGTGGACCTGTGCCACACCAAGTCCGGCCAGGTCTATGCGGAGAGTTCGGCCAATCTGGCGCGCTCCATCAACCCCCGCCTGTTCAAGGCCACCACCAACGGCGGCAGCGTGGTCTTCACCACCCAGGACTATCTGGAATCGGCCCGAGGCATCGCCTTCCAGGGCGCACTGTTTCGCATGCGCGGCGCCCTGCTGATCAACCCCAACGCCGACTCCATGCAGATCGATCACGTCGAGCACCTGCCGATCGAGCAAATCCCGATCTCGCCGCTGCCCTGCACCGCTCGGGAGACACTGGAGCAGGCCCTCGCCAACAAGGACAAGCCGGCTTACTGGAGCACCCTGGAGAAAGAACTGCGCCAGACCGAGCGGCGCCTCAACGGCCTGCTCAAGCAGGTCAAGCTGGGCAAGACCTTGCTCAATCAGATCAAGCAGGCCAAGCACAACAACAAGAATCCCTTCGAGAAGCTGCGCAACATCACCAACCGGCTTGGCACCGACGACCTGGCCGATTACGTCAAGCAGCTGCACTGGACCGACTTTGCCGAAATCTCCCTGCTGCTGGAAAGTGAGGACAAGGCCTCGGCCATCGCCAGCCAGGAGCGTTATCTCAACCTCTACGACAAATCCATCCACGCCACCATCAAGCTGCTCAACCTGCCCTTGCAGAAGATCAAGCTGCTGCGGGAAGAGGCCCAGGCCAACGCCAATGAGGGGGTCAATGTGCTCGACTGGGGCCGCTACCTGGCCAGCCTGCCTCTGGCGGCCAGCTATGGCTACGACGGCATCTGCTACAAATGGATGCACGAATACCCGGAGAAATTCACCGCCCTCAGTGATGACTGGCAGCAAGCGGTGGAGCGCTGCGCCCAGCTGATCGTCGATCAGGCCAACCGCACCCCTCCTGCCGCGCCGGTGAGCTGGACGAAACAGCAGCTGCAGGAGGTGTTCGACTCCACCATCCTGCTCACCCACAAGTTCTACCGTCAGCACGACCGCGAGGCCTTGGATGCACTCGCCGACCTGCTGCAAAACTACCCCAAGGACGCCGAACCCTACCGCCTGCTCTGCATCGGCATGAGCTTTGAGCTGGACGGCCAGCTGCAGGAAGCCATAGATGCCTATCAGAAGATTCTCGAGATCGAAGCTGCGCCCACCCTCAAGGAAGCCCTGCAGCAGATCGCCCAGATCTGCGTGGAACAGAAGGATCTGGAAAACGTGCTGTTCGCCATCGATGCCCTGGCCCAGATCGACTCCAAATACTTCAAGGTCCAGGCCGAGGCGCTGACCTCGCTGTTCGAATACGAGGCCGCCATAGACAGCTACGCCAAGTACCTGGAGTACCATCCCTCGGATGTCTCCATACTGCCCAATCTGGCCAAGGTCATGCTGGAACTGGGCTACGCTGAACAACTCCACACCCTGTGCAGCGAGATGCTGGCGCGCAACCCCAACAGCGCCCAGCTGGTGGAATACCGCGATCTCGCCCAGCAGGCCATGTCAGGCGGGGCCACGGCACCCATTGACTGAGACCAGCCCCAGCATCCTCTTCCGTGTCGATGCCCATGCCCAAATGGGCACAGGTCACCTGATGCGCTGCCTGGCCCTGGCGGAGATCTTTGAGCAACAGGGGCTGCGCTGCCTGTTTGCCTGCGCCAGCTGCCCTGCAGCGCTGCAGCTTCGCTTGCAGCAAGCCGGCATGGGGTTTTTGCCCTTGCAGGAAACGGAAGACAGCGAGGCCCTGGCTGTCCTGCAGCCTCAGCTGCTGGTGGTGGATGGCTACCACTTCTCCAGCGCCTACCGGCAGCGTCTCAGTCGGCTGGCCGAGCGGGTGCTGGTGCTGGATGACGGGGCTGCTTCGCATCCAGATCAGGCCCAACTCCACGCCAGCCACGTGCTCAACAGTTCGGCCCAAGCCCGGCCTGAGGATTACTGCCAGCGCGCTGCCGGGGCCGAGCTGCTGCTGGGCATTGAGTACGCCCCGCTGCGTCAGGAGTTCCTGCAGATCGAGCGGCCCAGCCAGCCCAGCCAGCCCGTTCAGCCGAACCGCGTCCTCATCAGCTTTGGCGGCAGCGACATCCTCAACCTCGGCCTGCGCCTGAGCCAGCGCCTGCTGGATTGCCACCCGCAGCTGTGCATCGATCTGGTGATTGGCGCAGCGGCCAGCGACCAGCAAGCCGATAAGCTGGCCGATGACTTGCTCGCGCGCCACGCCCCGCGCCTGCAGCTGCAGCGCAATTGCCAGCAGATGGCCCGGCTCATGGGGCAGGCCGAGCTGGCCATCTCCGCGGCGGGCTCCACCCTGCTGGAGCTGGCCTACATGGCGGTGCCGAGCATTGCCCTGGTGGTGGCCGACAACCAGGCACCTGCCCTGCTATCGCCCTACAGCCAGTGGTTTCACAGCCTGGATTTTCGCCGCCAGCAGGACCTGGACCGGCTCTGCCAACTGACCTTGGAGCAGCTTGCCAATCACGCATCACTGCAACAGCAGCGCCAGGCGCTCAAGCAACTGCCGGTAGCGCAGAAAACGCGGCAGATCCCCTGCATGCTCGGATTTCAAAACCTCAACCAGGAACCCCAGACCCCATGAGCAACATCGCCATCATCCCCGCCCGCGGCGGCAGCAAGCGCATTCCGCGCAAGAACATCAAGGATTTCCTTGGCCGCCCCATGCTCAGCTATCCCATCGGTGTGGCGCGGGAGTCGGGGCTATTCGAGCGCATCATCGTCTCCACCGATGATGCCGAGATCGCCCAGATCGCCCGCGAACAGGGGGCCGAAACCCCCTTCACCCGGCCGCCCGAGCTGGCCAACGACCACGCCGGCACCGGCCCGGTGGTGCAGCACGCCATCCGCTGGCTGCAAGAGCAGGGCGAGCCGCCGGAGCTGGTCTGCTGCATCTACGCCACCACCCCGCTGCTGGCGAGCAACTACCTGCTCCAGGGCTGGCAGGCGCTGCAAGAGCACCCGGACAAGGCCTTTGCCTTTTCCATCACCAGCTTTCCCTACCCCTTTCAGCGCGGCCTCAAGCTCACTGCCGAG
>JADGBD010000196.1 GCA_015231665.1 Gammaproteobacteria bacterium | reverse complement strand
GCGCTTTGCGGTAGCTGCGGCCTAAAACGGCAACCCGCCCGGGGGCAAGCCACCGGGCAGCTTGCCGCCCATGGCGCGCATCATTTTCTCCATGCCGCCGCCCTTGAGCTTCTTCATCACTTTTTGCATCTGCTTGAATTGCTTGAGCAACTTGTTGACATCTTGGACATCCAGGCCGGAGCCGGCGGCGATGCGCTTCTTGCGCGAACCCTTGATGACATCGGGAAACTTGCGCTCCTGCGGCGTCATCGAGTTGATGATGGCAATCTGCCGGCGCACCTCGCGGTCGTTCATCTGGTTCTTCACCGCATCCGGGATATCGCCCATGCCCGGCAGCTTGTCCAGCAGGCCGGCCATGCCGCCCATGCCGAGCATCTGGCCAAGCTGGTCGCGCAGGTCTTCCAGGTCAAAGCCCTTGCCCTTGACCAGCTTTTTCGCCAGCTTTTCCGCCTGTTTCTGATCGACCTTCTGCTGCACTTCCTCGATCAGGCTGAGCACGTCGCCCATGCCGAGAATGCGCGAGGCGATGCGGTCCGGGTGGAAGGGCTCCAGCGCCGAGGTCTTCTCGCCGACACCGATGAACTTGATCGGCTTGCCGGTGATCTGCCGCACCGACAGAGCGGCACCGCCGCGGGCATCGCCATCGGCCTTGGTCAGCACCACCCCGGTCAGGGGCAGGGCATCGCCGAAGGCCTTGGCGGTCACCGCCGCGTCCTGGCCGGTCATGGCGTCCACCACGAACAGGGTCTCCACCGGCTTGAGATCGGCGTGCAAGGCCTTGATCTCCGCCATCATCTGCTCATCGATGTGCAGACGACCGGCGGTATCCACAATCAGCACGTCCATGAACCGCCGCCGTGCCTCCGCCAAGGCGCTGCGGCCGATGGCGATGGGCTGCTGATCGATCGAGCTGGGGAAGAACTCGGCGCCGATCTCGTTGCTCAGGGTCTGCAACTGCTTGATCGCGGCGGGGCGATAGACGTCGCAGCTGACCAGCATCACCTTCTTTTTCTCCACGCCCATCAGGCGCTTGGCCAGCTTGGCGGCGCTGGTGGTCTTGCCCGCACCCTGGAGCCCGGCCATCAGCACCACCGCCGGCGGCTGAGCCGCCAGATTCAGCGCCTCGTTGGCCTCGCCCATGAGAGCGGTCAGCTCGTCGTTGACCACCTTGATCAGCATCTGCCCCGGGGTCAGGCTTTGCAGCACCTCGGCACCCACCGCCTTGGCGCGCACCCGCTCGATGAACTCCTTGACCACCGGCAGGGCCACATCGGCCTCCAGCAGGGCCATGCGCACCTCGCGCAGGGCGTCCTTGATATTGTCCTCGGTAAGCCGGGCCTGACCACGCAGGGTAGCGACGACCTTGTTGAGGCGTTGGGAGAGGTTATCAAACATGATGAGCGTGCTTCATTTAAAGATCAGGTGTCGAAGTCTAGCAAAAATGCCCGCAAGGGCTGAAGTTTCGCGCCATTCGCGGTAGATTATAGCGCTCTAATAAAGGACCCGAACCCATGCACAACCAGCTTCTCGCCCTGGCTGCCGTTGCCTGCTACTTCGCCGGCGGCGCACTCATCGCCCTGCGCCTGCTGCGGCCGGATCACCCCTTGACCCCTGCACGCAACCTCGCCTTGCTGCCCGGCTTTGCCGCCCTGCTGCTGCATCTGGTTTCACTCTATCAGGAGCTGATGACGCCGGTGGGGCTGAATCTCAGCTTTTTCAGCGTTGGCGCCCTGGTGGGTTGGACGGTGGTGCTGGTACTGCTGCTCTCGGCTCTGACCAAGCCGGTGGAGAATCTGGGCATCTTGCTGATGCCCATGGCCGGCATCACGGTGATTCTGGCTCTGCGTTTTCCCGATCTAACACTGCTCAGCGACTCCAGCCAGACCGGCCTGACCCTGCACGTGCTGCTATCCGTGCTCGCCTATAGCCTGCTCATGCTGGCAGCGGTCCAGGCACTGTTGCTGGCGGTACAGGAGAAGCACCTGCACAACCGCCACCCCGGCGGCTTCGTGCGCGCCCTGCCGCCGCTGCAGACCATGGAAACCCTGTTGTTTGAAATGATCGGCGCCGGCTTCTTCATCCTCAGCCTGGCCCTGCTCAGCGGCTTTGCCTTTTTGGAGGACATGCTCGCCCAGCATGTCGCCCACAAGACCGCGCTATCGCTGATCTCCTGGCTGGTGTTCGCCATCCTGCTGATGGGCCGGTTCAAATTCGGCTGGCGCGGCCGCACCGCAATCAAATGGACCCTCAGCGGCTTTGGCCTGCTGGCGCTGGCCTATTTTGGCAGCAAGTTTGTGTTGGAGTTTGTCTTGCGGGTTTAGTCTGAGTGGGGACAGTTATCGTAGGCAGATGAAGCGCCCTTGCGTTTCTGCAGCAGTTGCAAGGCTTGCTGCACCTCGTCGCGCTGCTTGCCTGCCTGAGTCATGAGGACATCATTGACGTATTGAATTTTTGCGATGATGGACTCAACCAAGGGCTTTTCCGCAACTGGGATGACCTCATCCAAGCAGGACTTGAGCAGGGTCAAGCGCTGCTCATCCTTTGCTATCACCGCTTCCCAGTCCTCCGCCTCGCCGAGTTCTTTGATCTCAAGGGTCAGCCTCAATGCCTCCTGCAGGCCCTCGCGAGAGAAGGCCATTAACGCACCATAGCCTCGATTTCGGCAGCGTTCTTGGCCATGCGCACCTGCTCAGGCATGGCATCCCAGGCATCCTTGATCTCTTTGAGCAGTGAGGTCACTTCATCCAGCAGTTCTATCCGACCTGCGGCGTTGGCCTCGGTCAGCCTGCGGCGCATGTAGGCGTAGAGGGAATCCAGATTGGCCGCCACCTCGCCACCCTTCTCAAAATCCAGCCCGGAACGCAGGCCATCAATGATGGCTATGGCCCAGTGGATATGGTCGTGTTTTGACTGCAAGTCTTTGCGTTCGATTGCTCCCCGAGCAATCGCAATCTTGTCCAAAGCCCCTTCCATCAGCATCTGCACCAGGCGATGCGGCGTGGCGTAATTGGCCTCGCTCGCGTCGGCCTGTCGATACCTGGCAAGGGGAGATCGCTTATTGGCGTATATGACCATTGAAGACTCCAACGACTGAACAGCAATGCTGCGGAGATTGCGACCGCCAATCTCCGAGACTGCTCAGCATCTTACCTCATCGGTACATGAACTGGGAACTGAGATATGAACTAGTGGAGTTGAGCCGGGACATGGTGGTGTCCAGGGTGGAAAATTGCTTGACCAAACGGCTTTCAGCTTCCTCCAGACCTCTTTCCATGCGCTCCTGGGAGTCTTTCAGGGTCTTCAGGCGGGAGTTCAAACCATCCTGGCGCACGGCAAACATGCCGTCATACCTGAGCATGTTGCCGGCCAAGCCGGACAATCTTTCGGCAAAGCCATTGGTCTCATCGGTGAACAGATTGGCAACCTGATCGCCCTTTTCGCTGAGGGCCTTTTCAAAAACCTTCTTGTCAAAGGCCAGCCGGCCTTCCTTGTTGCGGGTAACCCCCACCTCAAACAAATTCTTCAGCCCATCCAGCTTGGCCGAGGTGGTCATTTCCGTAATGAACATGCTGTCGATCTGACGCAGGGTGGAGTCCCCTCTGAGGCCTGCCTTCTGCAAGGACTCAATCTTGTCCCGCATCTTGTTGTAGGAGTCCACCATGCCCTGGACCAGATCCGTTGGCTTTTGCAAATCGCGGGTCACACTGAGCTTGGCCTTGCCTTCTGCGGCCAGGTTCAGGGTGACGCCCTGAATGACATCCTCGACCTTGTTGGTGGCGCTGGTGATCTCGAAGGAATCGACCTTGAGCAGAGCATCCTGGGCCTGGCTGACCACCTGGGCCATGCCATCGACATCGTTGAGCGGATCACCGTCTTGATCGTTGGTGGTATCAAAGATGCCGCCCAAAACGGTGGCTTGATCGGTAATCACCACAGCGTTTTCGGTGCCGGTCTCGTTGGAGCTGAGCATCAGACGGCTGCCGCCGCCCTCATTGATCAGAGTGGCGGTGATACCGGGATTGTCTTCGCTCTTGTTGATGGCATCACGCAGACCGGCCAGGGTGTTATTGGTCGAATCCACCGTCAGGGTCATGCTATTGGCGCCAACGGAAAGGGTCAGGCTGCCAGGGGTAACAGTCTCGGATTCGAGAAAACGCTTGGAGGCCAGCTTGTGGGATTTGGCCAGGCGGGTAACCTCAATCTCGTAATTGCCCGCAGTGGAGATGCCGCTGACGGAAGCGCCAAACACCTTATCATCGGCAGAGGCTGCCTTGAAGGCATTGAAATCACTGGCGTACTTGAGTTTATCGAGGGAAGAACGAAAACTGGAAACTGTGCTCTTGAGTGAGCCATAGTCGCTGATCTGCGACTGGATGGATTTCTCCTGGTCCTGCAGGGCATAGAGGGGCCTGCGCTTGAGCTCCATCAACTGATTCAAAATGGAATTCAAGTCAATTCCAGAGCCAACCCCCAGAGAACCAATTGTAGCCATGACATCACCTCAAACCCTTGTGGACCCTAAGCTTCAACCTTGAGGTTCAAGCTCAGCGCCGAATCCGCGCTCATTTCCTGAATCTGCTCTGCC
>JADGBD010000195.1 GCA_015231665.1 Gammaproteobacteria bacterium | reverse complement strand
TGCCGGATCACATCAGCATCTGATTGATCCGCGCCGCCATTTCATTTCCCATCCGATACAGCTCATCGACACCCTCCAGGACCTCGAGATGGCGCCCTTTGGCGTGCAATTCCAGCACTTGCAGGGCTTGCTCGTGGACCTGGAGATGGAGCGGATCGATCTGTTGCTGCTGCAGTTCCTTGGCCAGGCTGCTGCGGCCATCGCGGTCGAGCCATTGGCCGAAGCGGCATTGATGATGGTTGAGCACCGGCGGTGCGCTGCGCTTGCCGTGGACAAATTCATCGATGGCGCGAATCCAGGCGCGGTGTTCCACCAGCGCCACCAGGGCGGAGAAGTGCTCGCGGCCGACGGCGCGCAGCCGCTGCCAGTTGGGATCGGGGCGCCAGTTCTGGTGCCAGGCGGGCAGCTCGGTCGCCGGCATGGGTCGGGCGATGCCGTAACCCTGGGCCAGCTCGCAGCCCAGTTGCAGGAGCAGCTGACCGTGGGCCAGGGTCTCCACGCCCTCGGCGATGATCTCGCGCTGGAAGGCGCTGGCCAGGCCGAGCACGCCCTCGACTATGGCCAGATCCTCGGTATCGTCGAGCATGTCGCGGACAAAGGCCTGGTCGATTTTGAGGATCCGCGCCGGCAGGTGCTTGAGGTAGATCAGCGAGGAATAGCCGGTGCCGAAGTCGTCCAGGGCAAACTCCACCCCCAACTCCATGCACTGCTTCATCAGCTTGGAGACCTGCATGATGTCCTTGATCGTGCTGGTTTCCAGCAATTCCAGCTCCAGCCGCCGCGGGCTGACCCCGGGGTGGGCCCGCAGCAGCTTCTCCAGCCGGGCCGGAAAGCCATCCCCCTGCAGCTGGTAGGCATCCAGATTGACGCTGATGGGCACATCCAGGCCGCTGCCCTGCCATTGCTCCAGCTGGCTCAGGGCACTGTCTATGACCCACTCGCCCAGCTCGATCGCCAGGGGATGCCCTTCCAGATAGGGCAGGAAGCTGGCCGGTGACTGCAGCCCCTGCTCGGGGTGGTTCCAGCGGATCAGCGCCTCCAGCCCCACCAGCAGACCGCTGCGCAGATTGACCTTGGGCTGGTAGTAGAGCTCGAACTCGCCCTGCTGCAGCGCCCGCTCCAGCCGCTGCAGGCTTTCCTGCTGGCCGCGCAGGCTGTATTCGGTTTCCGGGTCGAACAGGCTGTAGCGATTCTTCCCCGCCAGCTTGGCCTGATACATGGCCTGATCGGCCTGGCGCATGAGCTGGCCCTCATCGACGCTCTCCACCTGGGGGTAGAAGCTGACACCGATGCTCGCCGATACCTGCAGGCAGCCCTCGAGCAGCTCCACCGGCTGCGCCGCCACCTGCAGCAGACGCTGCAGCATGGGGATGCAGTCCTCCACCTGCTCCAGATCCATCAACAGGGCGACGAACTCATCGCCACCGAGGCGACCAATGGTGTCGGACTCCCGCAGACACTGGCGCATGCGCTCGGCGAGGATATGCAGGAGCTTATCGCCGACATTGTGGCCGTAGGTGTCGTTGATTTCCTTGAAGCCGTCGAGATCCAGATAGGCCAGGCCGAGGATGCTCTGGCGGCGCTGGGTCTGTAGCATCGCCTGATGCAGACGGTCGGACAGCAGCACCCGATTGGGCAGGCCGGTGAGCACGTCATAGTGGGCGGCGTGCTCGAGCTGGGCCTCGTGGGCCTTTTGCGCGCTGATGTCGGAGAACAGGGCGACATAGTGGCTGACCTGGCCCTCGGCATCATGCACCGTGCTGATGGTGAGAATCTCGGCGATCAGCTCGCCGTTCTTGTGCCGGTTCCAGATCTCCCCGCTCCAGCAGCCGGTCTGCAGCAGACTGGTCCACATCTGCCGATAGAAGGCCTCGTCGTGCAGGCCCGAGTGGAGCAGCCGCGGATTCTGGCCGATGATCTCCTCACGGCTGTAGCCGGTGATGTCGCTGAAGGCCTGATTGACGTCGATGATGCTGCCATCGGGCTTGGTGATGGTAATGCCCTCGCGGGCGCTGGTGAAAACGCTGGCGCTCAGGCGCAGGCCTGCCTCGGCCTGGCGCCTCTGCTCCACCTCGGCGGCCAGGTCCTTATTCGCCTGGGACAGCTGGGCGTGGTCCTGCAGAATCTGACCGGCCATGCGGTTGAAGCAGGCGGTCAGCTCGGCCAGCTCATCCTTGCCACGCACCGCCAGCCGCAGGCCGTAGTTGCCCTGACTGACCTGATTCACCCCCTCCAGCAGGGCGGACACCGGCCTGAGCACATAGCGGTGGAAGATGAAGAAAATCAGCCCGGCGAGAAACAGAATAATGCCCACATAGATGAGCAACTGCTCCTGCAGATTCGCCCGGATCAGCCGGTGCACCCGGCTGTAGTCGAGCATCACCAGCACCTGGCCCAGCTCGTCACCCTGATCGACGATGGGAAAACGCAGCAGGCGCAGGCCCTGGGCGGCCAGATCGGGGTTATCGATCAGCCCCTGCACCTGGCCCAGGGACATGCCCTTGGGGCGGAAGCTGGTCATCGGCCGATTGCTGTGGTTGCGAATCTGGGCAAACAGGATGTCGCCGTCCTCGCTGGCCTGGCTGGCAAAGCGGTCCAGGCTGATGATATCGAAGGCGTAGATCGACGGTGGGCTGATCAGCGCCACCAGCCGGCCGATAGCCTGGGCGCGCTGAACCAGATGATCCAGCAGCAGGCGCTCCTGGGTACGGGTGAAATGGAAGGCGGCCGCCCCCAGGGTCAGGATCAGCAACAGCGATATAGCCAACACGAACTTGAAGCGCAGGCCGCGGCTGCGCAGTATGCTCGCACTGGCCATGGCTTAGTCCGTCACTTCCAGCTGCTGGATGATTTGGCGATGGGCATCATAGTCGGCGTCAGTCACCGGATTCAGGCCGGAAAGTCGCGCCTTTTTGAGAATCCCCCGCCCGGCCTCGGTCTGCTTGAGTCCCAGCAGCAGCTCGCGCAGTTGCTCCTGCAGCGCCGCCGGCATTTCCGCCTTCACCGCCCAGGGCAGATGCGGCAGGGGCTCGCTCACCGCCAGCAGGCTCAGCTCGGTCACATCCACCTTGCTGGTCACCAGCGGCAGGCGCATCACCACCTCGCCGGCGCCACCGGCATCGGCCTGACCCAGATAGGTGGCAAGCACCGCATTGGGTGGGCTGCTGGCAAATTGCGCCTGGTAATCCCCCGCCTGCAGGCCACCCTGGCGCAACAGGTAGCTGGGGACTATGTAGGCCATCATCGCCTGGGGACCGCCGCCGAAAATGATGCTCTTGCCCTTGAGCTGCTGCAGACTGCTGATGCCTGAGTCCTTGCGCACGTAGATGGCGCCGCGGATGCTGGCCTCGCCAAACTCCTCGTTCTGCACCAGGGCCTCATAGCGCTGCGCCTGATGGCTTTTGACGTAGTGGTATTGGTTGAGGTGGACCAGATCGTAGCGCCGCTCCGCCAGGCGCTGCTCAAAGTCCTCGAAACTGGCCGAGGCCTCCAGCTCCACCGGCCGGCCCAGCTGCTCCTGCAGGTAGGCGGCCAGGGGCTTGAACAGGCGCATGCTCTGTACCGCATCGCGCCGGGGGAAGATGCCCAGCTTCAAGGGCACAGGTTCTGCTGCCTGGGCCGCCGGGGCCAGCTGCAATCCGGCCAGCAACCCGGGCAGCGGCACAGCCAGCAACACCAGCAGCAGGAGTGCAATTAAAACCCTGAATCCGAGCAGAGACCTGAACAACGCCGGATCAGCCTGCCGTGGGCTGATGGCTGAAGGCCTGCAGCAACTGCCGCAGGGCCTGACCACGATGACTGAGGCGATTCTTCACCTCCGCCGGCAACTCCGCCGAGGCGCAATCTTGCTCGGCGACAAAGAACAGCGGGTCATAGCCAAAGCCGTTGCCGCCCGCCGGGGCAAACAGAATGCGGCCTTCCCAGGTGCCCTGGCATGGCGCATGTACACCAGCAGACACTGGAAGCGGGCGGTACGTTCGGCCTCGGGCACATCGCGCAGGTCGTCGAGCAGCTTGCGGTTATTCGCCTCGTCACCGGCACCCAGACCGGCGTAACGGGCCGAGTAGATGCCCGGCGCGCCCTGGAGGGCATCGACCTCGATGCCCGAGTCATCCGCCAGCGCCGGCAGGCCGGTGTGGAGAGCCGCATTGCGCGCCTTGATGATGGCGTTCTCGACAAAGCTCAGGCCGGTTTCCTCGGCCTCGGGCACATCGGCAAACTCACTCTGGGGCACCACCTGGATGTGGAAGTCGCCAAGCAACTGGTTGAATTCACGTACCTTGTTGGCATTGTTGCTGGCAAGGACGATCTTGCGGTCGGTCATGGGTTTTCCTCTACCGGCCAAGCCGGGATTGTAAGGACGCAGAGATCGCAAAGAAGCGCAGAGTGCGCTGAGAAAAATGACTTCAATACTCTGCGATCTCTGCGCTTCTTAGCGTTCTCTGCGTCCGCTGTTGAAAGCTTTTATTCCGCCAAGGCCGAGCGCTGGGCGGCGAACAGGCTGCGGATGCCGCCCTCACCCAGGTCGAGCAGGGCCGTGAGTTCCGCCCGGCTGAAGGGATGGCCCTCGGCGGTGCCCTGTACCTCGAT
>JADGBD010000194.1:2406-4593 GCA_015231665.1 Gammaproteobacteria bacterium | reverse complement strand
AGAGGCACCAGCCGGTCCAGGGGCGGCATGGGGTCTTGTTGCAGCCAGTCGTGCAGCGCCTGAGCCGGGCAGCCCCAGGTGCTCAGGGTCTGCATCCGCGGGCTTGGGTAGGCGGAGAGCTGTTGCAGTTGGCAGATTGGTTCTTCCAGGAGTATGCCGTGACCGCAGTGGTAGGCCAGTAGTTGGGCCGAGGTGCCAGGATTTACCTGGAGGCGCGTGAGGCGTGAGCCGGGTTCTATCAGGCGTACCGTGCCGCCGAGGGCCATCTGCTGCAGGCAGATGAGTTTTTCCATGGCGTCGGATAGTTCGGTGGCATGCGGCTGAGCTTCTGCAAAGTTATCGAACTCGGGCCAGAGCCTTGTCCGGGCGGCCTGGATGTCTGCATCCTTGCCCAGCCAGAACAGCACCCGGGGTGAGGAGCAGGCCTGTTGCTGGAAGGCGAAGATGTCGCGGTATAGGGCCTGGAGCAGGGGGCTTAGATTGTCCTGTCGCAGCAGGGCATCGGCCTGGATCAGGCTGCAGGAGTGGCGATCGGGAAAGACAATTTCCTGCGCCAGCGGCGGCAGGGGGATGCCGCGGATTTGTCTGACCGTGGCATCGCCACCCCAGATCAGGCGACGGGCGCAGAGGGCGGAGAGTTGCTCGCTGATCTGCTCGTCGTGGCCATAGCTAAGCAGGCTGCTGCGTTGCCGGATGGCACTGTGCTCGGGTGCGGCCAGCAGGCGCTCGATCTGCTCCAGCAGGGATTCGGTCAGGGGATTCTGCCGGCTTGATATGCGAATGATATTACCGTTGCCCGCTAGCAGAGAGAGTGCCCAGCCATAGACAAACAGGGTGGGGACGTTGGCGGGGGGCAGGTGGAACACGCAACCGACGGGTCGCAGCAGTTGCCCCCAGGTCTCCTGGCTGTACTGGGCTTGCAGCTTGCCCAAGGCCGCGGGCCTGAGCCAGAAGCCGAGGGCGGCCAGCTCCGGCGGCACTCGGCTACCTTCACTGGGCAGCAGGGCTTTGGACAGAGCACCGAGAAAGCTCATGGCTTCCGCTGAGAACAGCGGCAATGGCCGCTGCCTGGACACATCCTCGGGTGGGCTGCCGAGCAAGAGTCTGAGGGTGTACGGCTGACTGTAGCCTGGGTGGAGTACAGTTGTGGACTCTTGCGGGCGAGCGGTCTGCGCTCCCAGGCTTTGATCCTCAATAGGCATCACTGCAACCTCGCTTCTCTGCCTGGGCAATGCGCCCGAGCACGCGGAAATAGCGCCCCTTGCGGCCGCAGGGGCAATCGTCCTCGCCGAGGAGTTGGCCCAAATCCTCGGTCAGCAACACATGTCCCGGATAACTGCTCGGCAGCACGGAAAAAAGCTGCAAAGCGCCGGTTTCTCCCCGCTCGCAGAGGCGCCCGCGCAGCGGATCACGCACCAGCACATCGGCAAACAGAGGGGCATGCAGATGGCCCTGTTCGCATTCCACAAAGACGCTGCCGGTCTGCTCCACCAGGCCGTAATAATTGTGTACCCGCTGGATAGCGCGCCCGCCTAGGCGCGCCTTGAATGCTGGATTATCCACCGCCAGCGCCTGCAGCTTCTTCCAGCCGCCACCGTGCAGCAGGATCGCCTGCGGCAGCTGGATGTCATGGGCCTCCAGGGCTGGCAGCAGGTACTGCCAGACCATATAGGTGAAGCCGAAGATCAGTAGTGGCTGATCCTGATAGCGCTCGACAAAAGCCAGCAGCGCGGGCAGATCACAGCTCATGTCGGCCTTGAGGGCATGGCAGGGGTCCCGGCCGAGAAAGGAGAAGCCCTGGATGCCGGCAGCGCGGGCGGAAAAACTTTGGCGGTCGGCCATCACCCCCGCGTGATCGGCGATGAGCAGGGGCAGCCGCTGCTTGCCCAGCCAGTGCTGCATGATCCGAACCAGCACCTTGGATTGCAGGGCGGCGTTTTCCCGGTCCAGAAAGATGCGCGACGGCTGGCCAGAGGTGCCGGAGGAGCTGAGGGTCTTGAACACCTGGTCATCCGGGATGCTTTTGAGCCGGTGGCTCTTGAACAGGCGCGCTGCTAGTGGTGTTAAGTTCTCCAGCCGCTGCGGCGGGCAGTACGGGTCAACGCCAAAGGTCTTCAGCAGGTTGGCGTACTCGGTGCAGTGCTGGACATGGTGCTGGGTCAGGCGTTGCAGTTCAGGCAGCAGCAG
>JADGBD010000194.1:0-2306 GCA_015231665.1 Gammaproteobacteria bacterium | reverse complement strand
CGTCAGCGGCCAATCTTGCAGCCAGAGCAGCTGGTAGCTGCGCGGTTGCAGCCCGAGCTTGGCCAGCTGTTGGTGGATGGCGGGTGCTGCATCGACATCCCGGTGGGCGATGACCAGCCGTTCGTCGCGGCCGGCGGCGCGCACGTCCAGGCCGGCCTGTTGCAGCCGCTGTTCCACCTCATCCAGGCTCAGGCGGTGGCCATGAATCTTGATGGAGCGCTTGAGCCGGCCGGTGATGACATAGAGCCCTTGGGCGTTGCGGTAGGCCAGATCGCCGGTGTGCAGCTGGGTCGGATGCTCCAGCTGGCTCAGGCCGGCGCGGTCGCTGACATAGCCGAGCATCACATTGGCGCCACGGTAGATCAGCTCGCCGGTCTGATTCATGCCTTCAATCGTTCGGCCCTGGTCATCCAGCAGGCTGAAGCTGCCGCCGGGTATGGCGATGCCGATGCTGTCGGGGAACTCCTCCGCCAGCTCCGGCGGCAGATAGCTCATGCGCGGCCCGGCCTCGGTCTGGCCGTACATCACAAAAAATCGCCAACCCTGCTCGCGCGCCAGGCGGCTGAACCACTGCACCTTCTCCGGCGCCAGCCGGCCGCCGGCCTGGGTCAGGGTGCGCAGGCTGGATAGCTGCAGGCGCTCCAGCCGCAGCCGTTCCAACAGCTCGTAACTGGTGGGCACACCGGCCAGACTGGTGGCCTGCTGTTGGCGAAAGAAGTCCCAGAACTCCCGTGATACCAGAGGCTTGTCGGTGAGCAGCAGGCAGGCGCCTGCCAGCAGATGGGAGTGGATCACCGACAGGCCATAACTGTAGTGCATGGGCAGGCTGCTGATGGGCCGCTCGTCGGCGCCGATCTGCAGATAGTCGAGGATGGATGCGGCATTGGCCTGCAGATTCTGCCGCGACAGGGCCACCTGCTTGGGGCTGCCGGTGCTGCCGGAGGTGGATAGCAGCAGGGCCGCTTCACCCTCATCCTGCAGCGGCGGGGCGTTCAGCGGCTGGGCAGCACCATCGGCCTCGATCAGCCAATGGGGCTGGAAGGCCTGCTGCAGCTGCCGCAGCTGTGCCGAATCTAGGGATTCCGCCAGCAGCAGAACGCAGTGGCCCAGGCGCAGGCAGGCCAGGTAGGCCGCCAGGCTGCTGAGGTTGTTGCGGCATTGCAGAAAAATCAGCTGGCGCTGCAGCCCTAGGCGCTGGCCCCAGGCATCGGCCGCTGCGGCCAGCTCGGCGTAGCTGCAGGAGGCGCCGCTGTCCGTCACGACGGCACTCGATGCGCCGTGCTGCTCCAGCTGCCAGAAGGGCTTCACGGCTGCAGACCGCCATCGATACGCAGCACTTGGCCGGTGATGTAGGCGGCTTCATCTGAGGCCAGGTAGGCAATCAGCCCGGCTACTTCCTCGGCGCGACCGGCGCGGCCGCTGAGGGTGCGTTCAACCACCTGGGCGCGGCGCTCGCCCTGATAGGCCGCAGTCATGGCGGTGTCGATAAAGCCCGGCGCCAGGGCGTTGACTCGGATGCCCATGGGCGCCAGCTCTTTGGCCAAGCTCCGTGTCAGGCCGCTGATGGCCGCCTTGCTGGCGGCATAGGCCGACAGCCCGGCAGCGCCCTGTTCACCGACGCTGGAGGCCAGGTTGATGATGCAGCCCTGCCGCTGCCGCGCCATCAGGCGGGCGGCGAACTGGCAGCAGTAGTAGCTGGCGAACAGGTTGACCTGAAACAGCCGCTGCAGATTCTCGGCGCGGGTCATGGCCAGAGGGGCTTCGAGGAGGATGCCGGCGGCGTTCACCAGCAGATCGAGCCGGCCAAAGCGCTGCTGCAGCTGTTGAAACAGGGGCTTCACCGCGGCCTCGTCGCTGATATCGGCGGCATGGTAGTCAGCCTGGCATCTGCCCTGGGTTTGCTGGCGAAGCTCGTCGGCCAGCTGTTCCAGCTTGGCGCTATCCCGTCCACTGAGCATCAGCCCGTAGCCCCGTTCCGCCAGACCCAGCGCGGTGGCGCGGCCAATGCCGCCGCTGGCCCCGGTGATCAGGGCGATGGGGTGCGCGGTTTCAGAATGCAACGTCATGTCGCGCCAGAATTTCACGGGCCTTGGCCAGGGAGCTCATGTCGATGATGTCGTCGGTGTCCAGCATGACGCCGAATTCCTGCTCCAGTTGGGCGATCAGACCCATGTGCGCCACCGAGTCCCACTGCGGGATGCTGTTGTAGGCCAGGTCGTCGTTTATATCCTCCGGGCTGAGGTTGAGGGCGGTGGCAAAACTGGCGTAAAGGCGTTGGTTGTTGTTCATCGGTTTTTTGTTCCGGG
>JADGBD010000193.1 GCA_015231665.1 Gammaproteobacteria bacterium | reverse complement strand
AGACTCGACAAAAAATGAATATTTTGTACTAGACCTTCGCGCTATCACACCAACCCAATTCGCCAATTCACATTGATATGACTAGTTTTATTTTCTGTAGCGTCTAAGGTGAGATTCGAACTCGAGCACCTATCTGGCGTTCCGCAAAGGCATTCCCCACCACGATATCCTCGCCAGCTATCTGGGTCTGCTGGCCCTGGGCAAAGCCGACTACGAGGCACTGAACAACTACCGTGACGACCCCTTCTTCAAGGAAGCCCTGGGACTGGTACGCTTGCCCTCGGCCGAGCGCATGCGCCAGCGGATGGACGAAGAGGTCGAGGCGTATCGTGTGGCGGTCGAGATCGCCAACCTGGATTTCCTGATGAACCGCAAGGTGGCCTGCACCGCGCTATGGACCGGCCATGTGTTATTAGGGTTTGGGCTTGCCCTGTTGCATATCTGCCAAGCGGGCCTTGAGCTTGGTGATGCGCTGTTGGCGCTCAACCTCGGTCAGGGATTCGTCGGCCTGCAGCGACTGGATCTGACCGAACAGATCGAGGATGCGCACATGCTTGAGCTGACTGTTGCTGGATTCTTTAAAACCGGACCATTTGGCGAGCAGCAGGCGACCCTTCTCCTGCTCAAGCTGACTGTCCGATTTTCCGGTTGTTGGTTGGGCGTAGCCGAGAAAAAAGGCGCGGATCGCCTGCTTCAGCGCCCCATCCAGATCGCTTCGCCAGAGCAGGGGATCAGAGGGGATCAGCGGCGAGGCCCAGATCACCTTCAGCTGGGCATATTGTTGCGGCCAGGATTCCTTAAAGCGTTTGAGCATATTGCTGCTCAGCGTGGCTACATCAATCCGGCCCTCGGCCACATCAAGAAAGTTTTGCTCATGATTGGCGTGGCGGTAGCTGCGAAAATCAAACTGGCTGTAGGCGTTGTCGGCAAACAGGTAGAACAGGGGGGCAGTGGTGCCCGAGGTGGAGCCCTGACTGCCCAGCCCCAGGGATAGCTGCTGGCGACGGGGCATCATCTCCTCGACCGATTTGAACGACTGCTCGTTACGGGTAATCAACAGGCTGTAATAGCCGGGCACTCCGTGGCTGTCCAACACCTGGGCGAAAATCTCCACCTGCCCGGCGTCCACCGCATCTATGGCGCTGCGGTTGCCCAGCCAGCCAAACTGGGCCTGACCTGAGTCCAAGGCGGCAACAGCATCCCGGTAGTTCTCAAACTGGCGAGGGATGACTGGACGCCCCAGGGCCTGACTCAGGTCCTTGAGCAGGGGCTTCCAGATGCTGTCCAGGGTCTTGCTGGCGGCGGCGCCGGGCACGGCAAACACCAGCGGCGTCTGCGCTTGGCCTGTGGGGATCAGGCCCAGAAGAAAAGCAAACAGGGCGATCAGGGCGATCAGGGCTTTTGTCTGCATAATGTTACCTGTTTGACATCTATTTCGAGCAAACTGGCCCGAATTCGCTGGCAAGCCTAGCCAAAGAGGTAATCCATGGCAAATGACAAATCCGTGACCAGCTTTCGCATCCGCTATCTGCTGGGGTTGACCGCCATCGCCCTGCTGGTGACCGCTTCCTACTTCACCATGATGCACGTCATCTCGGCGCAGCGCGGTTTCTCCAGCCTGGTCAATCTAGCCGGGCATCAAAGCGGCCTGACCACGCGTATCGCCTTCTTTGCCCACGTCATGGCCACCACCGAGGACGAGGCCGAATTCAACATGGCCCGGCAACAGGTGGGCCGCACCATCCACAAGATGGAACAGGCCCATCTGATCCTCACCCAGGGCTCGGAGGAGCTCGGCATACCCCAAGTGAGCAACGACAACCTGAAGCTGATCTTCGATGACCCCATGGTTGGCCTTAGCTTGGCCATCAAGCGTTTTCTGGAACGGGCCCGCATCGTCTATGAGGAACCCATGGACCAGCTCAGCCCGAACTCCATCAGCTTTGTCTTTCTCACCACCTACGGCCCCCATGTGCTGGAGCCCATGTTCGATGCGGTGGTGGAGGAGTTCGAGAAGATCGGGCATGAAGCCATACTGCACATAGAGCAGCTGGAGATGGGTATCTGGCTGGCCGCCTTGGGCATGTTGCTGCTGGAAGTGATGCTGATCTTCCGCCCCCTGGAGCGGCGCATCGCCTCGGCACTGGAGTCCCTGCAGGGGGAAAAGAATTTCCTGCAGCACATCATGGATAGCGTGGATGACCCGCTGCTGGTGTTCGACCGCGCCCTGCGCCTGCTGCGCATGAACGGCGCGGCAAGCGGCATGGCCAAGGCCCAGGGCATCGAGCTGCGCACGCATCAACAGGTCGATCAGCTGCCAAACGGCGACCGGCTGTGGAACCCTGACCTGCAGCAAAATATGCGGGAGGTGATCGAGCAGGTGCAGCCGCGCCGCATCGTCCAGACCCTGAGCACACAGGCCCAGCCGGACCAGGTGTTCGAGGTCGCCCTCTCCCCTCTGAGCGATGGGCGGCAACAGGTGGTTGGCGTGATCGAGGTATTTCGCGACATCAGCGAGCACCAGCTGCTGCTGGAACAGTTACAGGCCAGCCAGAACAGCTATGCCCACCTAGCCCAGCACGACACCCTCACCGGCCTGCCCAACCGCCTGCTGTTCAGCGACCGACTGAACCAGGCCATTCACCGCGCCCACCGGGAGAAGATCAAGCTGGGCATCATGTTTATCGACCTGGACGGCTTCAAGCTGATCAACGACAGCTTTGACCACAGCGTTGGCGACATGGTCCTCAAGGATGTGGCCGAACGCCTGAAACAGCTGATGCGCGAAGACGATACCGTGGCGCGCATGGGCGGCGACGAATTCACCATCATCCTCCACGGCATCCACGACGCCCAGGCCGCTGCCATTGTGGCAAGAAAGGTGCTGGAGGTGCTCAAGTCACCCTTTATGGTGCATGATCAGCAGGCCTTTCTCGGTGCCAGCATCGGCATCAGCATCTACCCCAAGCACGCAGAAAACGCCGAGGACCTGGTGCGCATGGCCGATGCCGCCATGTATCGCGCCAAAGAAGAGGGCAAAAACACCTTCCGCTACTACACCGAGGGCATGACCCCCAAGGCGTTTCAGCGCATCACCCTGGAGACCAGTCTGCGCCAGGCGCTGGAACGGCAGGAGTTCGTCCTGCATTACCAGCCCCAGTGTGATCTGAACAGCCTGCGCCTGACCGGCATGGAGGCACTGATTCGCTGGCAGCACCCACAGCGGGGGCTGATTATGCCGGGTGAATTCATTCCGATTGCCGAAGAGACCAAGCTGATCATCCCCATCGGCGAGTGGGTGCTGAGCCAGGCGGCGACACAGATGCGGCAGTGGATCGAGCAGAAACGGATAGCCGCTGACGCCATCATCTGCGTCAATCTGTCGGCCAAGCAATTTGAGCAACGTTGCCTGAATCGTCTGATTCAGGGGGCGCTGGAGCAATCGGGCCTGCCCGCCGGCAATCTGGAGTTGGAGATCACCGAATCCATCATGATGCAATCGCCCAAACTGACCGGCAGGCTGCTCAACCAGGTCCGCGCCCAAGGGCTCAAGGTGTCGATCGACGACTTTGGCACCGGCTATTCCTCCCTCAGCCTGCTCAACCAGTTGCCCCTGACCAAGCTGAAAATCGACATGTCCTTTGTCTCCGGCCTACCGAACGACGACAGCCAGGCGGCCATCACCCGCGCTATCATCCTGCTCGGCCAAAGCCTGGGGTTGGAGGTGCTGGCCGAAGGCATAGAGACCCAGGCACAGCTGGCTTTTCTGCAACAGGCCGGCTGCGATTCAGGCCAGGGCTACCTGCTCTCCCACCCCTTCTGTGCCGAGGCGCTAGAGGCCGAGGTGTTAGAGACAAACGGGCCAACCCCAGCCATCCAGGATGCAGAACAGATGCTAGAAGAGGGGGACCTACGAGTGGTTTATGCCATTTGATTCTCAGAAGACAGAGTTTGGTGTCGCTACGCTACAGAAGGTAAACCTAGCGCGAAGCGCCTCAGCACTCTGTCCTCTGTTCAGGGCTGGGACTGGCTGAGCAGTACCAGTTCATTTGTTACTGGCCGCGTCGCTGGTAATGATCTTTCAGGATAATGCTCAGAACAAGCCCGCGGCTTCTTTGGTAGTCTTGCGTACCGCTTGTTTGAGAGGCCAACCCCATGCAAGCGCGCTTCATCAACTGGTTCAAGTTCTCCTCCCCCGCCACCTTTTATCCGCTGGCGGGCAAGATGGCGCCCCTGTTCAGCACCGAGCGTAATCATTTAACACCAGTATGCACCCCATAGTGCCCCACCAGGTGAGGCTGTAAAAATATTTTCGCCCACGTTACGCCCACGACGGGTAGTGTCTTGATGATGGGCTAATCCCTCCATCTCCCCACATCAAGGTTTAGCATCACGCCGGATCTTCCCCGCGTTTCTGCCCATCCGAGAGCCTGGCGAGGAGTGCGTCTGCTTCACCGCCACGCTACCCCGCGCCCCCTTGAGCCCGTGACCACCCCGCCTGCCTTGGCACTTGGTCCCGTAAAACTGCTGGGTCTTGGTCACTCGATGGCCGAGGGCAGTGGCAATTTGTGCCTCCGACCAACTGTCGGCCTTGAGCGCGG
>JADGBD010000192.1 GCA_015231665.1 Gammaproteobacteria bacterium | reverse complement strand
CGCAAGTTGCTGGCATTGATGAAGGCGTCGCGCTGGACGCGCCAGGCTTGCGGCTGGGGTTGCCGGCGGGCTTGATTGACTGGCGGGGGGGCACTTGCGCCTTGCTGGGCTTCATAAAAGGCGGCGAGGTAGTTCTCACAGACTTCCTTGGGCGTGCCCTGTTGGCGCAGCTGGCCTTGATCGAGCCAGATGACCCGGTTACACAGCGATTGGACCGCTGCGGTATCGTGGCTGACAAAGAGGATGGTGCCGGTCTTCATGAAGGCGCGGAGAAATCGCATGCACTTTTGGGTGAAAAAGGCATCACCCACGGCCAGGGCTTCGTCGATGACGAGGATGTCTGCGTCCACATGGGCAATGACGGCAAAGGCAAGCCGCAGGGCCATGCCACTGGAGTAGGTTTTGACCGGCTGATTGATGAAGTCACCGATATCGGCAAAGGCTTCAATCTGAGGCAGCCGCTGGCGGGTTTCGGCTGTGCTGAGACCTAGCAGGGAGGCGTTGAGAAAGACGTTTTCCCGGCCGCTGAATTCGGGGTTGAACCCTGAGCCCAGCTCCAGCAAGGCGGCAATGCGGCCTTGGGTTTGCAGCTGCCCTGCACTGGGGTTGAGGGTGCCGCAGAGGAGTTGCAGCAAGGTGGATTTGCCACTGCCATTGCGACCGATGACGCCCAGGGTTTCCCCCGGGGCAATTTCCAGGCTGAGGTCCTTGAGCGCCCAGTGCTCTCGATAGTAGGCCTTTTTGTGGCCAAATACCATTTGCAGCAGGCGATCACGCGGCCTGGCATAGAGGTGATAGCACTTGCTGAGGCCCGCTGCCTTGATTACCGGCTCAGAGGACATCGGCAAATCCTTTGCGGGTTTTTTGGAACCAGAGGTAGCCGAGCCAGGCGATCAGCAGGCCGAGGCCGAACTGGATGGCCCAGGGATAGAGCGCAAGACTCCCGCCGTAAAAAAGCACCTGGCGCGCTTGTTCTATGACCGGGGTGAGGGGATTGAGGTGTATCCAGGTCTGGTAGGCCGGCGGCAAGGCGGCGACCGGGTAGAAGATGGGGGAGAGAAACAGCAGGGCGGTGGTGAGGACGCCCATGATTTGACCCACATCGCGCAGATAGACCCCCAGTGAGGCAAGAAACCAGGATAAGCCCAGTATCATCAGGGCCAGGGGCATGATGACCAATGGGAAAAGCGCCAGGCTGAGCGAGGGCAGACCAAAGAAGATGAGGTGGAAGAGCAGCCAGACTCCCAGACTGATGCTGAGGTGAAATAGGGCAGCAAGCAGGGTTACCCATGGGAGGATGTCGAGGGGGAAGACGACTTTCTTGACAAAATTGGTGTTGGCGATAATGACCCCAGGGGCGCGGTTGATGCAGTCGGCGAAGAGATTGAAGACGATCATCCCAGCGAACAGGAGCAGGGCAAATTCGCTTTTGCTGCTTTCACCACCATCCCAGCGCGCCTTGAAAACCACACTGAAAACAAAGGTGTAAACGGCGAGCATGAACAGCGGGTTGAAAAATGACCAGAGCATGCCAAGCGCTGAACCGCGGTAGCGCGCGAGGACTTCACGTTTGACCAGGGCTGCAATCAATTGCCGATGGCGCCAGGGACTTGCCACCAACGCTGCAGGTGAATAGGAGAAGTTGTTCATGAGCCGCTTGTATGCTCGGTAGAAAACGCCAGTGGGTGCGACAATGCGGGCCAATCTTAGTGCCTGCGGCAGCAAGGTCAAGTTTTTTGGCGCTGCTGTGCTGGCGAGGCTGGGGCGGGAGGGGCCCTGTTATGATTGCTCTTGAGCTGATAGCATTTTTGGAAAAAGGATTCCAAGCGCCACGGGCGCTGGAACATGCGACGGCGGGAGAAGGCCTAACTAGCAAGCCAAGCTGTTTGCTCCACCTCCAATCGGTTTTAACCTGCCGCCTTGGTTACTTGCCAATAGCCCTTTGGGCACAGTGTCAGAAAAACCGAGGTACCTTTTGGTTGCAGTTGTGCCAGCATTCAGCCTGGCTACTGGCTCGAAAGTGCAAAGGGGTAGACTGGATGGAGCGAAGTGGGATCAGGGAAGGCCTTGCCCAGCGCCAACCCCGGATTGCGTTGCACTTCATCCGGGCTACAAGAACGGCCGAGTCCCGAGTCCCCAGTCCGGAGACACGGTGCAACCAAGAGATGTTTCATGTTCCGGGGCGGCGCTGCCCGCTCCATGTCCGTTAGGTTGATTTGTGTCTGAATTGAAACCCGTTATCGTTATCCTGGCTGTGCATAACGGCTTGCGCTGGCTGGCTGAGCAGGCTGCCTCCATTCTGCGGCAGGAGTCGGTCTATGTTAGTCTGCTGATTAATGTCGATAATTCCACCGATGGCAGCGAAGCTTGGTGCAAGGCTTTGGCCGCACGGGATGAGCGGGTTCGGGTTCTGCCAACGGGACATTCATTCGGCTCAGCCAGCGCCAATTTCTTCCACCTGCTCACGCAGTTCGAGAATCCCGACCGGCTCGCCGTTGCCTTGGCGGATCAGGATGATATCTGGCTGCAAGGCAAGTTGATTCGAGCCTTGGATATCCTGGATTCAGGTGGCTATGCGGGCTATTCGAGTAATGTGATCGCCTTTTGGCCCGATGGCCGCAACGCACTGATCCATAAAGCTCAGCCCCAGCGAGAATTGGATTATCTGTTTGAAGCCGCTGGCCCCGGTTGTACCTATCTGCTATCTGCTGATCTGGTGGAACAGGTGCAACGGTTATGGCGCGAGAGGCCATTGTTGATGGCTCAAATCAAACACCACGATTGGTTCATTTACGCCTTGGCCCGCAGCCTGAACCTGCCTTGGTTCATTGATCCTCTGCCTCAGGTGTATTACCGGCAGCATGAGGCCAATGAACTTGGTGTCAATCGGGGCTTGCGGCCCCTGTTATACCGCGCACAGACTGTCTGTGGTGGATCGGCCTGGCAACAGGTGACCTTGTTAGTGGAGACCCTGTTTGATTCTGCAATACAAGCGCCTATCCAGCCTCCTCAGTCCAGTGCCGATTTTTTTCGATTAGGCCTGAAGGCGGGGCAATGCCGACGCAGGCGACTGGATCAGTTTTGGTTCTTTTGCTCCTGTCTGCTGATGGCATTGTTACGGATGCGAATCCGTCCTACCTCTTGATATAGGGAGTGAGAATGCCTTTGCTCATGCTCCGATATAGCTGCCAACTGCTTATCTTGCGACCCGACTGCACTGATCGTCTTTGCTCCCTGCGTTCAAAGATGCCTTTTAGGCCATGCCACTTTGCCTTGAGAACCACAGGCCCCTGACCGATAAGCCCATAGCGGACGATGGCGATGAAGTTCATCAACAGGTGTTGTGGCAGAAATATCCAGAACATGAAAGTTGGCATGTTCTTGAAATAGGTCCAGATCATATTCCTGTGTCCATGATAGAGACTGAAGTCACTTCGATAGCCCGTTATAGCAGACCCCAAGTGCAATACCCTTGCTTCGGGCACATACCAGCAGCGATGTCCTTTGAGCCGCAAGCGAAAACCCAGGTCCACGTCTTCAAAGTAACAAAAGTAGCTTTCATCAAACCCTCCCACTTCCACAAGCGCACTTTTACGATACAAGGCCGCTGCTGCACAAGGAGCAAATATTTCACCACCATGCCTTGTAACCCGTGACCTAGAGCGGCCGTGATCCCTTCGCCATGCTAGCCCACTAACGTGATAGACATCACCAGTGCCATCCAGCAGATCCGTGTCATCGGCGTTAAGTAGACAACTACCGAAAAAGCTTATCTCATGGTTGTGTGCTCGCGCCTTTACCAAGGTTTGCAACCAGGCTGGCTCGACAAACGCATCGGGGTTGAGACAGGCGACCCAATCCCCACGAGCTGCGTTAATACCTAGATTGTTAGCAGCAGCGAAACCGAGATTGCTCGCCTGTCTAAGGAGGGTAAGGTTCAATGGAGGCATTTTGTCCGGATCAGGAATGGACTCACTGGCATTGTCCACCACCAGCACCTCAAAGTCTGTATATGTTTGGCGCCGCAGGCTGTCCAAACAACGATAAAGCAGCTCGGTCGAGTTGTAGTTTACAATAACCACACTGATGTCTGGGGCGGCTGAAGACATACAGATCCCTCGGTGACTCATTCCTTAGTGGCTGAGAAAACGAAGAAGGATGTACCCAGATGGCCATGCCATGGCCCCCAGTAGAGGTTTGCCCTGGCTGAGCTGAATCCTTGTTGACGCAAGCAATGCAAGATATCCCAGCCAAAATGCTGAAAACAAAGTGAACCCTTGTTACTAACCGGATTACCATGATATTCCGCTGGCTGTATATGATGAATGCTGCCGTCCGCTTGGATACGTGCCCGAATATCTGTCTGCGCCTGATCAGGAAAAAAGGGTATGGTAAACACCAGCTGACCAGCCTTATCTAATACTCGGTAGCATTCTGCGAAAGCTGCCGGATAGTCGGGAATGTGCTCGAATACGTCTTGAGTGATAACCATCCTCCACGTCGGCCCCGGTCATCGCAACAGTGGCGCCAAATTGCCAGCGGCGTTCCAAACCCACGAGTGGCAAGAAATCCGCCTCGACATCGATCCGGCTAATGAGCCCGACATCCTCGGCTCCATGCTCGACATGG
>JADGBD010000191.1:3878-4632 GCA_015231665.1 Gammaproteobacteria bacterium | reverse complement strand
GCCTGGATCGAGAACGGCTCGGTGCAGGAGCTGATGGTCGAGCGCTCCCGCCGCCGTGGGCTGGTGGGCAATATCTACAAAGGCGTGGTGTCGCGGGTGCTGCCGGGGATGCAGGCGGCCTTTGTCGATATCGGCCTGGAACGGGCGGCCTTTCTGCATGCCTCGGACATCTTCAACGCCAGCGGCGAGACTCGCCCGGAAAGCATCGACGAGCAATTGCGCGAGGGTCAGGGGATCATCGTCCAGGTAGTCAAAGACCCCCTCGGCAGCAAGGGCGCCCGGCTCACCACCAACCTGTCGATCCCCTCCCGCTATCTGGTGTATATGCCGACCCTGAAAAGCGCCGGGGTGTCCCAGCGCATCGTCGATGAGGGGGAGCGCCAGCGTCTGCGCGAACTGCTCAACCGCCCCGAGGGCGAACCCGTGGCGCAGAACGGCGGTTTCATCGCCCGCACCGCCGCCGAGGGCGCTACCGAGGAGGCGCTCAACAGCGACATCCAGTACCTCAGCCTGCTCTGGCAATCGGTGCAAGAGCGTATCCGCAACGCCCAGCCGCCGAGCCTGCTCCACGAAGACCTGCCCCTGGCGATCCGCGCCCTGCGCGATCTGGTCGGCCCCCAGGTGGAGAAGGTGCGCATCGACTCCCGCTCCACCTGGCAAAAGCTGGTGTCCTTTGCCGAGCAGTTCATCCCGGAGATGGCGGAGAAGATCGAGTACTACCCCGGCGAACGCCCCATCTTCGATCTCTACGGCG
>JADGBD010000191.1:0-3839 GCA_015231665.1 Gammaproteobacteria bacterium | reverse complement strand
CCGGCGTCCATCTGGTGACCGACCAGACCGAGGCGATGACCACCATCGACGTCAACACCGGTGCTTTCGTCGGCCACCGCAATCTCGAAGAAACCATCTTCAAGACCAATCTGGAGGCGGCGCAGTCCATCTGCCGCCAGCTGCGGCTGCGTAATCTTGGCGGCATCATCATCATCGATTTCATCGACATGGAAGATGAAGAGCACAAGCGCCAGGTGCTGCGCGCCCTGGAGAAGTGCCTGTCCCACGACCATGCGCGCACCCATGTGTCCGAGGTCTCCTCCCTCGGCCTGGTGCAGATGACGCGCAAGCGTACCCGCGAATCCCTCGAACACATCCTCTGCGTGCCCTGCGCCTGCTGCAGCGGACGTGGCTCGATGAAATCGGCGCAGACCATTTGCTACGAGATCTTCCGCGAACTGCTGCGGGAATCGCGCCAGTTCGACGTCGAACAGCTGTTGGTACTGGCGGCGCAGGAGGTGATCGACTGCCTGCTGGACGATGAGTCCGATCATCTCGCCGAGCTGGAACAATTCATCGACAAGCCGATCAAGCTGCAGGCCGAACCGCTCTATTCCCAAGAGCAGTTCGACATAGTCCCGGTCTGAGTTCAATTCACTGCGCACCATGTCGCCGCGCACCCTTCTGATCAGCGCCACCCTGCTTAGCGGGGCGCTGCTCGGCTTGGCGCAACTGCTCATGCCGCCCCTGGCGGCGCATCTGCAACCCCAGATCGAACTGGCACTCAACCAGGCCCTGGGTCAGGAGGTGCGCGTCCAGCGCGTCACCGGCAGCTGGCGCAACTGGGGCCCGCAACTGCAGCTGCACCAGCTCAGCCTGCGCGACCCCGCCGGAGCCAAGCTAACATTTGATCAGGTGCAGATCGACATCGCCCCGCTGGATTCCCTGCTGCAGGGGCGGCTGGTGGTGGAAAGCGCGGCGCTGGTGCGGGCCGAGCTATCGCTGATCGAACAGGCCGATGGCCGCTGGCGCCTGCTTGGGGTAGAACAGCAGGGTGGCGCCACCCCTGCCTCCCCGGGGCTGGCGCTGGAGCAGGTGCCCGCCGGTCTGGGCCTGATCGACAGCCGCCTGCTCCTCTCCAGTCAACGTCCTGCCAGCTTCCTCAGCGGCAAACCCCTGGAGCTCGGCGGGGTCAATCTGCGCCTGCGCCATCAGAGCGAGGGCTTTAGCCTGCAGGCGCGCCTGCAACTGGCCGGCGGCTCGGCCAATGCCCTGCAGTTTGGTGCCGAGATCCAGGGCCCGAGCAACCGCCCGGAGCTCTGGTCTGGCGCGCTCTATCTGCAGGCGGACGCGCTCTCCCTGGCGGACCTGCTGCGGCAGCGCGTGCCGCCGGACTGGACCCAGCTGCAGGGGGAGTTGAACCTGCGCCTCTGGGCCCAGCTGGAGCAGGGCCGACTGGGCGGCCTGGAAGGCAGCCTGGGCCTTGCCGATCTGCGCCTGCAGCGGCAGCTGCGCAACCGCCTCAGCGGCTATGATCTGGAACAGCTGCAGGGCAGCTTCCGCTGGCAGCGCCAGGCCGAGGGCTGGCTGCTGCAGCTGGCGGATGTGCAGCTGGAGCGCAACGACAACCAGTGGCCAAAGAGCGCCATCAGCCTGCAGCAGTCCGCTGTCGGGCTGGAGGCGGCGGTGGATTTCCTCCGCCTGGAAGACATCCTCGCCCTAGTCATGCTCCTGCCGGACAACCGCGCCGAGCTGCTGCTCACCGGCCTGCAGCGGGTGCAACCCTTTGGCGACCTGCGCCAGCTGCGGTTTCGCCAGGATCAGGGCCGCTGGCAGCTGCAGGGCAGCGCCGCGGGTATTCGCACCCAGGCCTGGCGCGGCTTTCCCAGCATCGACAGCCTCTCCGGCGAATTCCGTGCTGACCAGAACGGTGGCATCGCCGAGCTGGATAACAAAGACCTGCATCTGGGCTTTGCCGATGGCCTTTTCCCCCATCCCATGCGCTTTCCCCGGCTGCAGGGGGCGGTGCATTGGCAGCGTCATCCCCAGGGCTGGCAGATCGGCAGCCAGAACCTGCAGATCAGCACCCCGGATTTCAAGACCGCCACCCAGTTCAGCCTGAGCATCCCCGACCGGGGCCACCCCCACCTGCAACTGGGCACCGCCCTGGAACAGGGCGATGTGGCCTATGTGGGCAACTACCTGCCAGCGGGGATCATGAATCCCAAGGTGGTAAGCTGGCTGCAGCGGGCTTTGGTCAGCGGTCGCATCAGCCAGGCCAGCGCCCGCTTCGAAGGCGCGCTGGAGGATTTTCCTTTCGACAAGGGCGAAGCCGGTGGCTTTCTCGCCCGCGTAGAGACCGAGGATGTAACCCTCGACTACCAGCCCGGCTGGCCCCGACTGGAGCGGGCAGCGGTGGCGCTGGAGTTTCGCAACAACAGCTTCAGCGCCCAGCTAAAAAGCGCCGACATCTCTGCCAGCCGGGTCAAGCAGGCCAGCGCCTCGATCCAGAGCCTCTACCCCGTTTCGGCGCTGATGATCACTGGCCTGATCGAGGGCCCTCTGTCGGATGACCTGCGCGTGCTTAGCGACACCCCTCTGGCAAGCAAGCTCGGACCCATCGCTGAAGGGGTGGTAGGCAGCGGTGATGCCCGCCTGGGGATTCGCCTGCAGGTACCCTTGAGCGAGGATGACCCGGCCGAGCTGCGGGTCCAGGGCGACCTGGAATTTCTCGGCAACCGGCTGCAGCTGGAGCGGTTTGATCTGGACCTGGAGCAGGTGCAGGGCCGGCTTGAATTTGACGACCAGGGGGTGCAAGCCAAGCAGATTCAGGCCCGCGCCCAGGGCTCGGACCTTAGCATCAGCATCGCCAGCGAAGGCCACAACCGCACCCTGATCCACGCCAGCGGCCGCTTTGATATCCAGACCCTGAGCCAGCGTCGGCTGGGGATGGAGCTGCCCCTGAGCCAGGGTCAGAGTCTTTGGAACCTGCAGTTGGAGATACCCCATCAGAGCGCCGGGGCCGAGGCCGGGGTGGAGATCAGCCTCAGTTCGGACCTGCAGGGGGTGGCGGTGGACCTGCCGCCGCCTCTGGGCAAGGCGGCCAAGACCAACAAGCCGGTGCGCATCAGCCTGAGCCCCGCGCAGCAGCCGCTGCCGGTGCATCTGCGCTGGGGCGACGAGCTTGACGCCCGCCTGCTGCTGAACCGTGGCGACAACCAGACCCTGCTTGAGCGTGGCAACATCCGCCTGGGTGGCGCCCCGGCCGAGGCGCCGGAGCAGGCCGGGATGTGGATCAGCGGCAAGCTCTCGCACTTTCAGCTCGACCCCTGGCTGCCACTGCTCGGCGCCGATCAAAGTCAGAAACAGAACGAGAATCAGCACAGCCTGCCCCTGCCCCATCTGGATGTGGAGCTGGGGCATCTGCAGTTGCTCGGCATCGAGCTGGATGATTTGCGCCTCAACGGCGGACCCGAGGGCACGAGCTATGCCGCGCGGATCGACAGCCCCATGCTCAAGGGCCGGCTGCAGCTACCCAAGGCCCTCAACAACCAGCCCATCGTCCTCGATCTGGAACGCCTGGCCTTTAACCTGCGCGGCGATGACAGCCCGCGCCAGGTTCGCAAACCCAGCAAGCAGGACCCACGCCAGCTGCCAGCCCTGCAGCTACGCAGCAAGGCCTTGCTGCTCAACGGCCACGACCTCGGCCGCTTCGACCTGCAAACCCTCAAGGGCCCGCAGGGGCTGGACATCAGTCAATTCCAGATCAGCTCTGACTGGCTCAAGCTGGACCTCAAGGGCCAGTGGCAGCAGATCAAGGATCAGCCCCGCTGCAACAGCATGCTCAAGCTGGAGACCAAGGACATGGGCCGGCTGCA
>JADGBD010000190.1 GCA_015231665.1 Gammaproteobacteria bacterium | reverse complement strand
GTGACGGAAGGTAAAATGGGATCGCAAAGGACGCAAAGGTAGCGCAAAGAACGCCAAGTTTACTGTGAAACAGCCTTGCAGTTGCCCATCATTCTGGGAGCTCCGAGTGATGGTTCGGAGGTGCGAGTGCTAGCCTCATTCTAACTCTTTGCGCCCTTTGCGTTTCCTTTGCGTCCTTTGCGATCCATTTGATGCCTCGGCCATCAGGACAGCCGGGATTTGAAGTCCTGGTAACCAAATTGGCGTATCAGCCTTAGCTCGCCCTCGCGGGTCCAGATGGCCAGGGCGGGCAGGTTGACGCCATTGAAGGTGGTGTTCTTGACGAAGGTGTAGTGGATCATGTCCTCGAATACCAGCTTATCGCCCGGCTGCAGGGGACTATCAAAGCTGTAATCACCAATGACATCACCCGCCAGGCAGGTGTTGCCGCCGAGGCGATAATCATGCGCTTTCTCGCCGGGCTGGCCGGAGCCTGTGACCATGGGGCGATAGGGCATCTCTAGCACATCGGGCATGTGTGCCGCCGCTGAGGTATCCAGCAGGGCGATATCGACATTGTTGCGGACGATATCCAGCACCGAGGCCACCAGCACGCCGGTGCGCCAGGCCACGGCGCCACCCGGTTCCAGATAGACCTCGACGCCATGACGCTCACGGAATGCGCGAATCAGGCGAATCAGCAGCTCGACGTCATAGCCCTCCCGGGTCATCAGGTGGCCGCCGCCGAAGTTGACCCATTTCATCTGCGGCAGATAGGCACCGAAGCGCTGCTCGAAGGCCGCCAGGGTGCGCTCCAGGCTGTCGGCGCCGCTTTCGCAGAGGGCGTGGAAGTGCAGACCCTCGATGCCATCGAGCAGCTCGGGGTGAAATGCCTCCGGGGTGATGCCCAGGCGCGAGGTGGTGCCGCAGGGGTTGTACATGTCGGTGGTGACTTCGCACACCTGGGGGTTGACGCGCAGGCCGCAGGACACGCCGGCGGCCAGGGCCTGGTCCTTGAACCGCGCCCATTGGCTGAAGGAGTTGAAAATCAGGTGATCTGCCAGCTCCAGCAGCTGCGGCATCTCGGCATCGCTGTAGGCCGGCGCGTAGACGTGCACCTGGCGACCAAACTCCTCGCTGGCCAGCAGGGCTTCGTTGAGTGAGCTGGCGGTGCAGCCTTGCAGATACTGGCGCACCAGCGGAAAGCTGCTCCACATGGCAAAGCCCTTCAGCGCCAGGATGATCTGGCCACCGGACTCGGCCTGCACCCGCTGCATCAGCTCAAGATTGGCCAGCAGCTTCGCCTCCTCCAGCACGTAGCAGGGGGTGGGCACCTGGGAAATATCTAATTCGGGCATGGATTTGTCCAGTCAAAGAAGGACGCAGAGAGCGCAAAGAAGCGCAGAGGACGCGGAGAAAATCAAAATCTCTGCGTGCTCTGCGCTTCTCCGCGAGCTCCGCGTCCTGAATTATTCAGGCAGGCTGTCGATATCAATGTCGTTTTCGAGGTCCACCCAGGGCAGGCCGTGTTGGTTCAGGGCTGCCATGAAGGGGTCGGGGTCGAACTGCTCCATGTTCCACACGCCGGGTTTCATCCAGTGGCCCTGCAGCATCATCATGGCGCCGATCATCGCCGGCACACCAGTGGTGTAGGACACCGCCTGGGCGTGGGTTTCCTTGTAGCATTCCTGGTGGTCGCAGATGTTGTAGACGTAGCGCTGCACCGGCTGGCCATTCTTGCTGCCCTTGGCGATGACGCCGATGTTGGTCTTGCCGTGGGTGCGTGGGCCGAGGCTGGCGGGGTCCGGCAGCAGGGCCTTGAGGAACTGGATCGGCACGATCTGCTGGCCCTGGAATTCGATGGGTTCGATGGAATCCAGGCCGATGTTGCGGAATACCTCCAAGTGCTTGAGGTAGGCATCGCCGAAGGTCATCCAGAAGCGCATGCGCTTGATCCCGGGGAAGTGCTTGGCGAGGGATTCCATCTCCTCGTGGTAGAGCAGGTACATGTTCTTCTCGCCGACCTGGTCAAAGTCGAACTTGCGCCGGATCTCCATCGGCTGGGTCTCCACCCAGGCGCCGTCCTGCCAGTAACGGCCGTTGGCGGTGACCTCGCGGATATTGATCTCCGGATTGAAGTTGGTGGCGAAGGCGTAGCCGTGGTCGCCGCCGTTGCAATCGAGGATGTCCAGGGTGTCGATCTGATCAAAATGGTGCTTCATCAGATGAGCGGTGAAGACATTGGTCACGCCGGGGTCGAAGCCCGAACCCAGCAGGGCCATCAGCCCGGCCTTCTCGAAGCGCTCCTGGTAGGCCCATTGCCATTTGTACTCGAACTTGGCCTCATCCAGGGGCTCGTAGTTGGCGGTATCCAAGTAATGCACGCCGGTTTCCAGGCAGGCATCCATGATGGTCAGGTCCTGATAGGGCAGGGCAACGTTGATCAGCATCACCGGCTTGACCCGCTGGATCAGCGCCACCAGCTCGGGCACCTGATCGGCATCCACCTGGGCGGTGTCGATGCGGCGCCCGGTCTTCTGCCGGATCTCCGCGGCGATCTGGTCGCACTTGGACTGGGTTCGGCTGGCCAGGCAGATCTGGGAAAACACCTCGGGGATCTGGGCGCACTTGTGCGCTACCACGCGACCGACGCCACCGGCGCCAATGATCAGGACGCTGCTCATCAACAAAACTCCTGCAAGAAAAGGAAAAGGAAGCCCCGAAATATCACAGCCAAGTTACAGCTTGCCTACAGGGGATCAGCCAGGGAAAAAACTGCGGCGAAATGTACCACAGCTTGCGTTAAGCTTGCCTGCCGATTGGCTTGGAATTAAGCGTCCGCAAATGAACGCCAATGCCCGCTAATGAATGTGTAGGTCGGCCTTTAGGCCGACTGCGGCGCTGCGGATCGACCGGACCTGGCTATTGTTGGGGTAGCAACCCCCCAACGGCCTTAAACTATGCAACTAACTCCTTAATATTGTGCGTTAATTCGCGTTCATTTGCGGACCTATCCTGAAAAACCGATGCTCATACAAACCCGCCCAGAACAGCTGATTGCCACTGCCGAGAATTGGTGGGTGGAATGCGCCCTGACCGCTCTCGACCAGCGTGGCCGTTTTGATGTCGCCCTCTCCGGTGGTCGCACGCCGCGCAAGCTTTACGAGCGCCTGGCGCGCAACCGCCTGCTGCGTGGTCATTGGGGGCAAATCGGCCTCTGGTTTGGCGATGAACGAGCAGTGCCGCCGGAGCATGCCGACAGCAACTACCGCATGGTGGGCGAGGCCGGCCTGAATCCCGAGTTGGGCCTGCAGCTGGAGCGGATTTCCGGCGAATTGGAGCCGCAGCAGGCGGCGGCCCTCTACGCCGAGCGGCTGAGCAGATTGCCCCAGCGCGGCGGCTGGCCGCAGTTCGATCTGGTCATGCTGGGCATGGGTACCGATGGCCACATCGCCTCCCTGTTTCCCGGCTCGGCCAACCTGGCGGAGCGGCAAAAGGCCGTCACCGCCTGCTATGTGGAGAGCCAGCACAGCTGGCGCATCAGCCTGAGCCTGCCGGTGATCCGCAACGCCCGCCAGATCCTCATGCTGGTGGCGGGCCAGGACAAGGCGGCGATGCTCGATTTGGTGCTCAATCAGAAAGACCCGGGCTACCCGGCCAGCCAGGTGGCCGATTTAGCGCAGACCAGTTGGATCAGTGACGTTTCGATCTAGCGGCTAGATTCACTCAGCGATCACTGTGCCCCAGGTCCCGCTGCGGGTCGATGCGATCGCGCACCAGCTGCTTGATTTCCTTGGGTTCGGGGTAGCGTCCCTGGGCTTTTTTGTTCCATAGCAGCTCGTCATCCAGGTGGATCTGAAAAATGCCGCCGCTGCCGGGGATCAGGGCTACCTCGCCGAGGTCCTCGCCAAAGGTCATCAGCAACTCCTGAGCCATCCAGGCAGCGCGCAGGATGAAGCGGCACTGGCTGCAGTATTCGATGCTCAGACGGGGTTTGCGTAGCTCGGTCATGGTGGGCTCCAGGTTAATGCTGTTCGGATCAAGGTACTAATCATGCAGGTGTGGCTGGGTTGCGCAGGCTCAAGCCTTGGCCTCTGGCATCCGGGATGCATCATCCGGCGCATCAACCAGCTGCGGGGCCATCTCCAGGACCACAGTTGAGGTGCGCACCAGCGGCACGAACTCGCCCTTGGCTGCCACGTCCGGGGCCTGGCCGACCAACAAGCGGTAGACGCCATAGAGGCTGAGTATGGCCAGACTGGCGGAAAAAAACCCCAGCAGATGGATGTTGCCGTAGGACTTCATGAACTGGGCGGCCAGCATCGGTCCAAGGGCAGCGCCCAGCCCATAGACCAACAGCAGACCGCGAGTCGCCTCCAGCATTTCGGTGGACTCCAGTTGATCGTTGACGTGTGCCACGCCGATGGCATAGATGGTAAAGGCGGTGCCGCCGAACAGGAACATCGCCAGATACAGCAGATAGGGTGACAGCATGATCGCCGGATAGGCGGCAAGGGCAAAGCCTGCGGCCAGCAGGCAGGTCACCAACAGTACCTTGCGGCGGTCAATCCAGTCGGATAGATGGCCAATGGGCCACTGCAACAGGGCACCGCCAAAAATCACCACGCTCATGAACAAAGCGACCTGGTTGCTGTCATCGCTGATGAATTCAG
>JADGBD010000189.1 GCA_015231665.1 Gammaproteobacteria bacterium | reverse complement strand
CCGACCGATTGATAACACCCGGCTTTATGTGCTCGATGATCGGCTTGAACTGATGCCGAGCGGTATTGCTGGCGAGCTATATATTGGCGGCGCAGGTGTCGCCTGGGGCTATTGGCAACGTTCAGGGCTGAGCGCGGAGCGCTTCCTTGCCGACCCCTTTAGCCCAGACCCCGGGGCCCGGATGTATCGAACCGGTGACCGGGTACGCTGGCTCACCGAGGGCAATCTGGAGTATCTGGGGCGAATGGATGACCAGCTCAAGGTGCGGGGCTATCGCATAGAACCGGGAGAGATCGAGTCCGCCCTGAGTCACTTGCCGGGCGTGCGGCTGGCGGCGGTAGCAGCGGCTGAACAGGCCGGAGAAAAAAAACTGGTGGCCTTTGTTGTAGGTTCCGCCAGTGCCGAAGAGATTCGCCTCGGATTGGCGCGGTTGCTGCCTGCCTATATGCTACCCGATCGCATCGTTTTGCGTGACCAGTTGCCACTGACGCCTAACGGTAAGCTGGATCGTGCCCGTTTGGTCGCAGAGAGCCTTGAAACGGCATCGAGAGCGGGCTCGGGGACGACGCCCGGTGCATTTGATGGGCATCTGCTGGACAAGTTGGTGACACTCTGGGGTGACCTGCTGAAGCTGGATGCGGACGACGATACCGATCTGTTCGCTGCCGGAGGGTCGTCCCTCACGGCGATTCGCTTGATTGCGCGTCTCAAGCGTCAACATGGGCTGGAATTGGGCTATGCCGATTTGGCGGCAGCACCGACACCCATATCCCTGGCCCAACGGATATTCGCGCCGACCCCACAACCCCCGTATCTGGCTGAGGTCCTTAACGTGCTTAGGCAGGTGCTGGAACAACCTGATTTGACGGCGGATAATGATTTCTTCGAGGCCGGAGGGAGCTCACTGAACGCGATTCGAGCGGTGGCCAGGCTCAAACGCCAGCTGGGACAGGAGATTCCACGGGATCTGGTCCATCGCGGGGGCAGCGCCCGAGGCATGGCGCAGCGACTGGCGGCAGCGTCTGTAACGACTCCAAGCACAGGGGCTCCAGGGCTACATCTGCAAGTGGGGGAAACGCCGACGATTGCCCCGGGTGAGGCGCAATTGTGGATGGAACAGCGCTTGGCGACTCACACTGGCGCCGCCTATGTTATGCAGGCGGCGGTGAAACTAAAGCTTATCGATGCTGAAACGGCGCTTGTGCGAGCGTTTCAACGGCTGGCCGAGCGCCATCCGATATTACGCACCGCCTACCCCGGTGGAGACGGGGGACCACTGGTTCATATCAGCCAACAGACACAAGTGGAAATTCGCTGTCAGCGGGCCACGACTGAGTTAGCACAGCAGGTGGCGCAGGTGGCGCGACAGGATGCGACCCGGCCCTTTGACTTGGAAGGAGGGCGCACGGCGCGTATCAGCTTTGTTGGGGATGACGCTGAAGGCGGGGTGCTGATTCTCTCTCTGCACCACATCATTGCCGACGGTCAGACCCTGGGATTGTTGGTGGGGCAACTGATTACTCTGCTCGCCGGGGGTGGCCCGGGGAGCGAACCCCTGGCCGATTATCGGGCCTATGCCAGCTGGTGGGCGCGTCAGGTGAAAGGTCAGGGCAGCCTGTCTCTGGACTACTGGCGTCAGCGCCTCGATTCCTTGCCCGAGCCTTTGGAACTCCCCGCTGACCGTCCCCGAAGGAATGACCACCAACCCGTAGGCGGGTCGCTGGATTTTGTTATCGGAGCGGAGTGGGCAAGGGCGGCAGAGAGGTGTGCCCGTTCCCAGGGGGCCACGCTTCAGGTTCTCCTGGTTGCCACCTACGCATTGTTGTTGCGTCGGCTTGCTGGAACCCGGGAATTGCTGATCGGTATCCCGGTCAGCGATCGTCCAGAAGGTTATGAAGGGGTGGCCGGTCTTTTTCTGAATACCTTGCCGTTGCGACTGAGTCTGGATGACGATTTGTCGGTTGAAGCCCTGTTGGCACAGGCCCGTGAATCCATGGTCGGTTTGCTTAGTCATGCCGAGGTCCCCTTGAGCCGAATCGTCGAGGCGGTCAATCCACCGCGCAGTCCGGGGCGCACACCTCTGCTGCAGACAGTCATGGACTGGCAAGAGGGGCGGCTCGGTGCGGAAGATCTCCGGGGCGTGGAGCTATTGGCGCCGGAGCCCTGGCCGTTACCGGTGACCACGGCCCCCTTCGATTTTTCCCTCAGTCTCAACCGACGGCGTGATGGAGGTATTCAGGCCGGCTTTATCTATGATCAGTCCCTGTTCGACGAGGAGACGGTGGCGATTTGGGCTCGCGCCTATCGACAATTGCTCCGAGGAGTGGTGGAGCGGGCCAACTCGCCTATTGGTGAGCTGCCTGCCCTGGCCGAGGAGGATATGCACCGGGCCTGGTTGCAGGGGCCGCCGGCGTATGCCGAGTTGTCCTTGCAACAGGTGTTGAGCCAGTCTCTGAGTCGACATGCCCGGTTGCCGGCCTTGGAGTATGGCTCGCGAACGCTCAGTTATGCCGATTTACTGGAGCAGGCTCTGGGTCGGGATCTGGGGTGGCATAATCTGGTGCAGGTGCAGGTCAGCGACCCGCTGGAGCGAGTGATTCAGGCGACTGCCTGTCTGCTGCAGAACAGGACACTGGCCCTGTTGGACCCGCAGTTGCCGATGATTCGGCGGTCACAGATGCAGAGCCGGTTGGAGCAGTTGGGTCCATGCGCAGATCTGACCGAGGTGCCGGCCTATGTCCAGTTCAGCAGCGGCTCCACCGGCGAACCCAAGGGGGTGCTGTTGCCCGCCTCAGGGCTCGCCAACCTGATTCAGGCGGTTGGCACCGAGTTGGCGTTGAAACCGGGTGCACGGGTATTGCAACTGGCCTCGCCAGCCTTCGATGCCTGGATTTGGGAGGTGTTCGGCGCACTGGGCAACGGTGCCACCCTGATATTGGCAGACAGCGACGATCTGGGCGCCGGCGAGCCTCTGGCTACGACCTTGAATCAACGCGCAATAAGCCATGTCACCCTCACGCCATCGGCCTTGACGGCCCTGGCAGATTATCAGCTGTCCAGTCTGACGACCCTGGTGGTCGCGGGCGAGGCCCTGTCATCCGATCTGGTACGGCGTTGGGCTCCGGGACGGAGTATGTTCAATGCCTACGGGCCCTGTGAAGCGACGGTTTGCACCAGTATTGGACGCTGTGACGCATCGAGTGCCGACATGCCGGCAATAGGCCGGCCCATTGCTGGAATGTCGGCTCTGGTGATGGATGACAAGGGTTTGCCAGCGATTCCCGGAGCTGTCGGCGAGCTGTGGGTCGCAGGCGTCGGCGTCGGTTTCGGTTACCTGGGGACAGATGCCATTGAGCAAGGTAGCTTTGTCAACGATCCACGTGGTCTGGCGCGAGCCTACCGCAGTGGCGATCGTGTGCGTGTCGGTAGCGACGGTCACCTCCGGTTTATCGGCCGTGATGATCGGCAGGTGAAGATCCGTGGGGTGCGAATCGAGTTGGACGAGATCGAATTGGCGCTAGGGGAGCTGCACGGGGTGACTCAGGCCGTCGTTCAACGGGTGGAAACCCCCAACGGTGCAGCCCTGGCCGCTTGGCTAACGGGGCCAGCACCAGGTAGTGAATCCGTCTTGCGCGCCGAGTTGTCCCGGCGTTTGCCGATGTCGATGTTGCCAGCCTACATCCACATTATCGACCGCATGCCACTGACCACAACGGGTAAGCTGGACCGTAAGGCATTGGCTGACTTTGAAATGCCTGCTCTGATAGGGAGTGAGGATGCGCCATGTTCGGCGATCGAAGCGGTGATTCTCGATGGCTTTGTTGCCCTGTTGGCCTTGCCCCAACGGCCGGGGCGGGGAGCTGACTTTTTCACCCTGGGCGGTCATTCTCTGTTGGCGGTGAAGTTGGTGGCCCAGCTCTCCGAGCAACTACAGCAGCCGGTCAGTCTGGCCCAATTGTTTGCGCACCCCACGGCTGCCGGTTTGGCCGAGGCATTGCAGCAGCAGCCGGCCTGCCGGTTGCGAACACTGCGCAGTGGTCAACGCCCGACGGCCTACCTGTTGCATCCCTTGGATGGCTCTGGGCGTTGCTATCAGAATTTGGCCAGTCTGTGGAGTCATGCGCGGCAGCTTATTGCGGTGGAACAGGGTGCAGAGTTTGACTCTTTGACGGAGCAGGCAAAGATCTATGCCGACGCCATTCAGCGGCAGGCATCGATGGAGCCGGTCCTGCTGGCGGGCTGGTCGCTGGGGGCAGTGTTGGCTGCCGAGGTGGCGCACCGATTGCGCGCTAATGGCACCAAGGTGGCATTGGTGCTGCTTGATGCGGCAGCGCCGGGCTGTTTCAGTGAGGAGACGGCAGAGGCGGAGATTACTGCAGCGGCAGATGCCATGGGTGCCGATGCCAAGTTGCTGGCACTGTTGCAACGAAATTTTCGTCATGCAGACCAACATCGCTTCGGTAAACTGTCTGGGCCTGCAGGGCTGATCACCGCCATGGAGAACCCGCGCGCAGAACAGATTCCAGACTTGGGCTGGGAGGAGTTGTTCGATACCCTGAGTTTGACACGCTGCCCCGGTGATCATCAGAGTCTGCTCCAGTCCGAAGGCCTGGCGGCCGAGATCGAACGAATGTGGGCGCAACAGCTGGAGACGACTCAGAAATGAATCTTGTAATGCTA
>JADGBD010000188.1:627-4691 GCA_015231665.1 Gammaproteobacteria bacterium | reverse complement strand
AGCATTAAAGTGGGGTCGAATTTTACTGGATTTTCACAGAGAGCTGCGAAGAGCCAATTTATTAAATAAGAAAAAGAGCCAATAATATCTAAAGATTTGTCACGGACGTTACGCTAGGCCGAAAAAGCTCTTTAGATACAATAAGCTGCAAAGGGGTTTGGCAAAAAAACTCAAGTGCCAAAAAGTTTACACTCCAAAGGCGTTGACATTTTCTTGGCGGAAGCCGGCCAGGGTGGGTTAAGACTATCGCCACCCATGGGTATGATCTTGAAACAATGGACGTTGAATGTAAAGTCCAGGCCAAGGAGGTGCTGCTACACTCCCGCCATGTGTGGCGGCGTCTCCTACGGTGGCAAAACGGTGTACTTCCCCCAGCCCGGGGCGGAGCTGCCGCTGGTGCGCACGAACAAGACCTATGCAGATATGCTGGTGACCTGGGGCCGGCGGGAGCGCGAGGCGGGGCAACTGCCCATCACCGGCTGGGCACGGCTGGAATCCATCAAGGCCGGCAAATGGAGCCGGTACTTTCTCAAGCCGGTGAAGATCCACGTTGATTCCTTCATGGAGAAGGACAAGGGCGGCGAGCGCCACTGGTTCAAGGTGCCCAGGGACCACTTCATCCAGGGTGCCCTGGTCTGGCAGGGCCGGGAGCAGCGGGTCTATGTGGTCACCGTCGATCCACCGCCGGAGCATGCTCATATCCACGACCGCTGGCCGCGGCTGGTGTCGGAGGCGGATGCGCTGGCTGGAAGCCACCACCCATAACCGGCAGAAATATTGCTGGCGATTGCCCCTGCAGGGTTTTATCCTGAGCCGGCAGAGGTAGCGGTGGACTGGTCGGCTGGATAAAGTACAGGAGTTTAAGGTAGCGTCCAGCCTGGCCAATGTGAGTGCTGCCTCTGCAACCTGCCCTGCCGGGCAAAGTGCCGGGCAAAGCAACACCCAATCACCACGCCATCGACGGACTGACCATGCACCAGCGGCCACACTACCTCGCCACCGCCTACCACGAATCCGGCCATGCCATCGTCACCCTGTTGCGCGGCTATCCTGTCGTCTCGATCAACATTCTGGATGCCTGGAGCGGCTACGTCACCGGGGTAAACCACGCCAACATCGTCCAGCATTGGCTGAGCCGATCAGAAACCAATGGCCGCATTGCCGCCCAGCTGGGTGCTGCTTGGCGTGATGCCTACCTGATCTACCATGCCGGTGAAGTGGCGGAGCGGGACCTGGCACCACGCCGTGGCGATGACATTCGCAACGGCACCATGGGCGATATGTGCAGCAAATTCGAGCTGAGCCCCGACGAGGAAACAGCACCAGACCTCATCTGGCATTTCTACACCAGCAACTTCCGCGAAACCGATGGCCGCCACTACGAAGACTGCCGTCGCTTCCTCAAGCAACCCCAGGTCTCCCGCCAAGTCCGCACCCTGGCCGAAATCCTGCTGCGCTCGCCCCGCCTGAGCGGGCCTGAGGCTATCAACCTGCTGCTGACCAACAGCGCCCTGGCCAGCGGCCAGGCTGACCTGTTCTGGCAACCGCAAGACGACAGTGTCTGGGAAGAACGGAGACGGCGCGCCGCTTACCGGCCACCACGGCAGTTGGCGTTGTTCTGATCCGCCAATTTGGCGTTGAAGGTTATCCGCACCTCAACTAAGCTAGGCTGCAAGACGGTCGGGAGTATAAACCCGTGGTAGGCTGGACTCGACGCCAGTCGCCGTCTTAACCCAGTCCCTGCAAGAAACTCGGCTTCATGCCGTGCTTCTTCAGCATCTTGATCCCCTAGCCCTTCACACCCGCCCCATCTTCCATAGGGCCAGCAGTTGGCGTCCACTTGGAGTGCGACCCCGATTCAAGGCTCCTATCACACTTGGTTTCAATGAAGCCCCCCTATTGCGAGAAGATTGAGTAATCGGGGTACGTACCCTATTCACTTGAACTTCCACTACAAGGGCTCGCGCCAGTTGTACGAACTGGACGACAACACCATCACCCTGGAGGACCTACTTAAGGAGGAGGCCACCTTTCAGGAGCAGGTGGCTGCCAAGGGGTTTAGCGTTTAGCGTGGCCATGGACAATTTCATGCCCCACCTACTGGAGCGATACTGACCCTCGAGCGCCGTCTGTCACCGCCGCAAGTTCCGCGTTCAGCCCTTTGCGCAGCAACTGTTCATCCGGGGGAATGGTGATGACCCGGATTGCCTCGCCCGTGGGGTTGAAGAACAGGGCCTGGCCATTCGCCACCTGGTATCGCCGAGCCAACTGACTACCTTCAGGGGTGCCGAGATCGGCGACCAGAAAGTGCATGTGCGCTTCGTAATCCGCCTTGATCCGGCGCAGCCGCTCCAGCGCATCACCACCAGTGGGGGAGAAGTTCTCGTAGGCCAGCACCAACGCCGGCTTGCCCTGACCAACCTGAGTGAGATCGGTGCTGATGGGCTTGACCAGCACCTGGGTGAACAGCACGCCAATGCCGACCAGGAGGGCCAGGCCAGCAAGGGATATAACGAGTGGTTTCTTCATGTAGGCTCGCTTCACTTGTCATCTAATGAGATGTTGATTGACCCCAGCCCCCGGTGTAACAAGTTTTCCTGGGCAAGGTCACCGCCCTAAACGGTTCTCGGATGTATTCCGTCGGGTAGGACCACACAAGCAGGGTACTGGTTCAGGCTGCAGAATGAGGGGGTAGGTTCCGCCATCACTGCCCTTGCGCGTCCACCGAACGCTGAGCTGGCTCGACCGCGCCGCGCATGAACCCGATGATGAGGATGCCCGCTTCATCTTTCTGTGGATCGCCTTCAACACGGCCTACACAAAGACCCTCATGACCTTACCCTGATCAGTGAAGATTGCTCTTCCAATGGCGCTAAGGCCCCACCCCACTGATGCGCATCCCAGGTTTCTTGGGCAAAGACTCAGCTGCGAATTGCCCTTTTTGTACTAGACTTTTGCGCTATCAAACCAGACAGATGCGCTAAATTCTTTTGATATATAAGTCATTACTCTTCAAAGCGCCTAAGGTAGGATTCGAACCCGTCACACTATGCGCCATTCCACGGTAGCCCAGCATCCCAGAAGTGCACGCCCAGACCCAGCATGTCGTAGCTGATGTCCAGTGGTTCCAGCGTGTTCGGGGCATAGGCCAGGCGCACTAGGCACTCCTGGCCCCATGCCCTCACTGCATTGACTGCCGCCATGCCGGCGACGTAGGCACCGATGCGATCAATATGGTCCAGATGCTTGCCGGACAGGTCGCCGCCACCGATGGGGATGCGCAGCCCGTAGAAGCCTACCGCCAGCTTGCGGCCGGTCTGGGATCGCAGCAGGCACAGGATGTAGGTAATGGGGAGGTTGCAGTGTGACAATGCTTCAACCATATGCCGCGCCCGCCACAAGAGCCGAGCTTTTCGCCCCCATTCTTTGATGCTATAAAGGTCTTGCGACCTGCAACAGGGTTGCCTGGGCATCGCGAAAAAGGGGGTAGACGGCTCAAGCCTCCTGGCGCAATATGTAGCGATGAAGCCTCCCGATCATCTTAATGCCGCCTGCAGGATCAGGCTGTTGTTACCGCGCCCGTGATTGAAGCAGAAGCCGAAGTAAAGTACGGATATTAATGGTAACCACAAAATATAGGTGATTGAGGCGCTAACCGACCACCCCTTCGAGAAATTTTTCAGGCAGTAGTGCTAGCGCCTGGGTCAAGAACACAGGGACAAGCAATGGACAACGTCTTTCTATTCCGCAATCAACTGGTTGAGGAATACAGCACCTTCTCGCGCAGTTTCACGTGCATCGCTGCTGAGGACATCAAGGCAGAAGTTGAGCGCCAGTACAATGAGGGTCGCTACTGGCCAGAACCACTGATCCAGATCAACCCCAACTACCAGCGCAAGAGCACTGTTCAAGAGCTGGTGCAGTCTGGCACCCTGCATACGGCTTGCGCCGAGCTGTTCCAGGCCGGCAAGGCAGAAGGCAACGCCCAGCCCATCACGCTCTATGCCCACCAATTGGAGGCACTGGCCAAATCAGAACCGGGCCAGAGTTACCTGGTCACCACC
>JADGBD010000188.1:0-594 GCA_015231665.1 Gammaproteobacteria bacterium | reverse complement strand
TCGACCGGGTGTTCAAGGCCAAGGAGGTAGATCCCACCCCCCGCACACGCGCCATCGTCATCTACCCGATGAACGCCCTGGCCAATAGCCAGCTGGAGGAACTCGACAAATTCCTGCACGGCTACCCCAAGGACCAACAACCGTTCACGGTGGCCCGCTACACCGGCCAGGAGAAGCATGAAGAAAGGGAGGCCATCGCCAGCAACCCACCGGACATTCTCCTGACCAACTTCATGATGCTGGAGTTGATCCTCACGCGCTTCGAAGAGATCGATCGCCGCGTGGTGGAACATTGCCATGGCCTTGAATTCCTGGTGCTCGACGAACTGCATACCTACCGTGGCCGGCAAGGGGCGGATGTGGCCCTGTTGGTTCGCAGACTCAGGCAACGGCTCAACGCCAACGAACTGATCTGTATCGGCACCTCCGCCACCATGTCCTCGACCGGGACCCAGGCCGACCGCAATCAAACCGTAGCCGCAGTCGCCAGCAAACTGTTTGGTGCTGTAATAACCGAACATGACGTCATTGGCGAGACCCTGGAGCGCATCACCAACCCGGAGAAAGACATCCCCGCCGTTCGGCCTCTTCTCA
>JADGBD010000187.1 GCA_015231665.1 Gammaproteobacteria bacterium | reverse complement strand
ATTCTTCTCTGCGTCCTTTGCGCTTCTTTGCGTCCTCTGCGTCCCATCGATTAGGTACGGAACCGCTCCACCAAGGCACGCAGCTGGCGTGATTGGTTGGCCAGTTCCTCGCCGGTGGAGGAGGCCTGGCCGGCCACAGCAACGGAGCGGTCGGCAGCCTCGTTGATGGCGTGGATGTTGCGGTTGATCTCCTCTGACACCACGCTTTGTTCCTCGGCGGCGGTGGCGATCTGGGTGGTCATGTCGTGGATCACTCCAACCACCTCGCGGATGCCGCTGAGTGAGCGGCGGGCGCTTTCGGCGTACTCAGTAGTGGTTTGCGCTTTTTGCTTGCCGTTTTGCATCACCTGAGCGGCGGTGCTGGCTCCCTGCTGCAGTTGTTCGATCATTTTCTGGATTTCGTTGGTGGACTCGGCGGTGCGTGAGGCCAAAGTGCGGACCTCGTCAGCCACCACGGCAAAGCCACGGCCCTGCTCGCCGGCGCGGGCGGCCTCAATGGCGGCATTGAGCGCCAGCAGGTTGGTTTGCTCGGCAATGCCGCGAATCACATCGAGCACTGAGCCGATGGTCTGGCTTTCGGCCTTGAGGCGGTTGATCGCATCCACCCCATTCATGACCTCGCGGGCCAACTCGTCGATGGCGCTGATGGTGTCGCTGACCACCCGCTGACCCTGGGTGACTTCGCTGTCGGCGCGGCTGGCGGCATCTGCGGCGCTGGTGGTGTTGCGCGAAATCTCCTGCACGGTGGCGGCCATTTCATTGATGGCGGTGGCCACCTGCTCGATCTGCGAGCGCTGTTCGGCGACGGTGCGGGAAGCCGCGTCGCCTATCTGACGCACGCTGTTAACCGCATGTTGTAGGTTGTTGGTGCCACTTTCGATATCCTTGACCGAATCGCGCAGCTGGGTGCGCATGGTGGTCATCGCCTCGTCCAGCTGGGCCAGCTCGGCACGGAAGACCAGGCGATCGCGCGGTGGCCGCAGATCGCCCTTGGCAATGGTGCAGGCGCGGTCGACCAGATTATCCAGCGGTTTGAGGACCTTGAGGACAATGATGATGCCGAAAATGCTGATCAGGGCGAGGATGCTGGTGCCGATAAAGACCAGGGCGCGGGAGTGATCGATCGACGCGGAGAGTTGTTCGCTGGCTTTGAGCTTGACTGTCTCGGTGCGCTCCAGCAGGGCATCGACGTTCTTCACCATCTGTCCGGCGGCGTCATCGAAAGTGGCCATGAACTTGTTGCCCCCCGGAGGGCCCTCGGCAACATAGATCTCGGCCATCCGCTTGCCGGTGTCGTAATAGTTCTCCAGGGCCTGGCGCAGGCTATTGAAATAGGCGCGGTTACCGCGGTCGTGGGATTCAAGTACAGATAGCAGTTCCTTGGCTGTATCGTAGTGGCTCTTGGCTTCGTCAAAGCCGTCGTTGAGCCCGTCCTGACCGCGGGTGGCACTGATGTCGGTGAACCATTGCTGAATCTGAATCACGTGATAGCGAAAGTTCAGCGCCTCCATCTGGAAGGGAGTGATCTGGTTGAGCAGCTTGTCGCTGCTTTCCTCGATGCTGTCGGCGGCGTGCCAGTTGCTATAAATGATGGCCAGGGTGCAGAGCAGGATCACCACCAGCTGGATTTTGACGCCTTTGTTGATTGTTAGACTGTTCATGCGCAAAAGCTCTCGACACTCTCTGGATTGACTGTGAAGGTTATTTCGACCGGTTTTGAGCAAAGCTTAGTTATTTCTTGAGAAAAAACGCTTTTTTGTCGCTTGGCGGGGTCGCCTCAAGGAAAAAGCAAAAACCGGGCCAGCAATCCCGATTGAGATTGACGGCCGCAGCGAGAGGAGAAAGGGCGGTTCAGCTAGATTGATTGCCGGTGGAGCTGAGGAGCAGGGCCATGACCTGGCGGAACTGGGTCTCGATCTGTTCTTCCTGCTGGTAGAGCTGTTCCAGCCGTTGGCTGCTGTCGCCCACTAGCTGCTTGATCGCCAGCTCCTGGCTCTCGGTCAGGCCGAGGCCGAGGAAAAGTTGGTCGACGCTGTCTTCCAGGTCAAGCATGATCTGGCGGGATTGATACAGCTGCTCGGCCCGCTGCAGATTGAGATTATCCAGGGTGGTGTGGGCCGCCTGGATCACCGCCGAGGCTTCCATTTTGGCGCGCACCGCCTCCCGTTGCTCGCGCAACTCGGTCAGACGTGCGGCCAGGGCGTCCAGCAGCAGGGCCAGGTGGTCGGCCAGTTGCTCCGCCTTAACCCGATCTTCCGGCAGATTACGCACCAGCAGAGAGGCAAAGCCGGGAATACTCAGAGAGTAGCGATGGCCAAAGCTGAGCACGCCGCCCTTGGCGTTGAGCTTGAGCAGAATCTCCTGCTCCAGCGGGCGCTCACGGCCATCGCTGAAGAAGGTCAGGGGTTCGTCAAAGCAGTTGACCAGGATGCTGCCTTCCAGCTCGAAATTGCGCAGGCAGACAAAGGCTGTATCGCAAAGATCATCCAGGCCACGGCAGCCAAAACTCTGGCGGACAAAGTCGAGGACATAGTTGAGATGGCGTGAATACTTTTCCGTCTTGTTGAGGTGCTGCTGGGATTGCAGCAGCTCGTGCCGATCACTCAACTGCTGGTTGATCTTGAACAGGACCTCCTCGCCATCGAAAGGCTTGGTGATGTAGTCGTCACCACCGGCCTTGTAGCCGGCCATTCGGTCTTCCGGGCTGGTGAGGGCGGAGACAAAGATCAAGGGAATCTTGGCGGTGGCCAGGTTGGCACGCAACTGTGCGCAGGCGCTGTAGCCATCCCGATTGGGCATGTTGACGTCCATCAAAATCAGGTCCGGCGCCCGCTCCGCCACCATCTGCAGGCAGTGATCACCGTCATCCGCCAGCCCCAGCTCAAACTCGGGGTGGTCGCTGAACAGGTCTTCCATGATGGCCTGATTCAAGGGCTCATCATCGGCATAAAGAATGTAGGTTGGCTGTGCCATGGCTCTGTGCATGTCCTTTGGTCGCAGTCATTCCCTTGCTGTTGTTGTGCGGCATCTCCCTGCCCTGAATTGCTTAGGCTAACACCGGATGAGCAGCGGGAGAACCCCCATTTTTCTGCCCGATTTTTTGCAGCGTGATTGGGGTGTTAGGGCTTCAGCTGGGGTGCTCGGCGGTCCATTGCTCCTTGGGGGCTTGATTTGTTGCTGATCCCAGGCATTTTGATTCAGTCGTTTGCCGCACCGCTCTCGTCAGCTGTTGTATCGAACCAGGGCATCGACATAGGGGATTGATCCAGCGATGTGCTTTTCCGGTTACCATTTACCCCCTGTTTCGTCTTGAGGTGCTAACCATGCTGCTTGCCCGCTGCCTGTTGCTGATACTCCTGCTGTCGCCATTATTGGCGGTGGCTCAAACCCAAGGCGAGGCTTTGGAGCGGTACCTCTTCACCGGCGCTCTGGAGCAAAAATACCCCCTGCAAATGGAGCTGGAGCACAATCGCGAGACTGATGCTTGGCAGGGGAGCTACTTCTATCTCAACCCCAACACCACCGGCGAGCCAATCCAGCTCCAGGGCATGCTGGACGATGAGGGGCGCTTCCAGCTTTCCGAGTTTGTCGAGAAAGGGGACAAGCGCAGCCTCTCCGGCCACTTCAGCGGCAGTTTTGACCCAATGCGGACCCAGGCCAGCGGCATCTGGAGCAGTGCCGATGGCAAGCGTCGCCTCTCCTTCTCGCTGACTCGCATCGCCAGGTACGAGCAACGGACTCGAGAGCAGGACTTCCGGTTTCAGCTGCAGAGTGCTGATGACAACTGCCCCTGCTATGAACCAGTATCCCAAAAGCCCCATGCCTGTGTCTGCCGAGCCCGTTCCCAGACCCGTTATCCCGTGCTGGATGGACCCGAGGGCGGCCTGCTAATGCAACTCCTGGAGCAACAGAAACTGCTTGAGCCCAGCATTGAGGCAAGCCCAGGGGATGAATATCCGGATGCCGGCGAGGCGCAGTCCGATGTGGCACTGGCCCTGTATGCGCCACCGCTGCTCAGCCTGGAGGTCAGCGACTATGCCTACAACTGGGGCGCTGCCCACGGCATGTCCGCCGACTCCGGCCTCAATCTGCTGCTACAGGGGCAGGGCAAAGCGCGCTGGTTGGCGCTGCCGGATCTGATTCGTGCCGATGATCCTTGCCTGGGGCAGATCAATGCTCTGTTGCGGGAGGAACTGCGCAAGCAGGAGGCGCCTGCGGTGCTGGAGCCGGATAGCTGGAGCGCCGATCTCAGCAAACTCTACGAACGCTCCTTCATCATTCGCCCCGGCGGCCTGGTGTTTATCTTTCCGCCCTACGATGTCGCCCCTTACGCCATGGGCATACTCAAGGCGGTGGTTCCCTTTCGCGCCATTGCTGGCTGTATCCCCGCTACCAGCCCGCTAGCGCCATTGATGGCAGCGGCCAAAACCTAGGAGCCTGTCGGATTTAGGATGCTCCTACTGCGCCGGTGGGAAGAACGGCCCAAATTTCCCCGATTTTTCGTTGCGTAGGTCCACTATGCGCCTCAAAATCGTGAAAATTTGTTCTCGCTCTCCCACCTTGCTCGCTACGGGCACCTAAACCCGACAGGCTCCTAGCCGAACACCCTCAATCACCCAAAGGGTGGCAAAGGCCCGGCGAAATGTCGTCAACTTAGCGAGAAAGCGCTGGCTGAGCGGAGCGGCCATCAGATACT
>JADGBD010000186.1 GCA_015231665.1 Gammaproteobacteria bacterium | reverse complement strand
CGGCCAGCAGCATCAGCTCCAGGTGCAGCTGGCGTTTATCGCCCTGGGTACCCTGGGTGAACTGGCGCGGGCTGCGGTTGGTGCTGCTTTTGAAGTGGACGTTGCCGATGCCATGATGACCGCCGGCAGCGACGCAGAGGGTCTCGCCGTGGGCGAGGACCTCGCCGATGATCTCGTCGGTATCCTGATCCCGCACCCGGGTGCCGATGGGGACCTTGATGTGCAGGTCGCTGCCCTTGCGCCCGGTGCATTGGCGGCCCATGCCGTCCTGCCCGCGCTCGGCCCGGTAGAGGCGGGAATGGCGAAAGTCCACCAGGGTGTTGAGGCCCTCGTCGCCGAGCAGATAGACGCTGCCGCCATCACCGCCATCGCCGCCGTCGGGGCCGCCTTTGGGGATGAACTTCTCGCGGCGGAAGCTGGCGCAGCCATTGCCGCCATCGCCCGCTTCGACCTTGATGATTGCTTCGTCGACAAATTTCATCGGTATTTACGCAAAAAGCCCCGCCGGAGCGGGGCTCTTATCTGGAGATCGGCTGGAACCTGCTTACTCGGCAGGGACCACCTCGACAAACTTGCGTTGCTTGAGGCCCTTGGTGACAAAGCGCACCACGCCGTCGGCCTTGGCAAACAGGGTGTGGTCACGGCCGCAGCCGACATTCTCGCCACCGTGGAAACGGGTGCCGCGCTGACGGATGATGATGCTGCCGGCCTTGATGGCCTGACCACCGAAGACCTTGACGCCGAGACGTTTGGATTCTGAATCGCGACCGTTTCTGGAACTGCCGCCGGCTTTCTTGTGTGCCATTTGCTTGCTTCCCCTTTAACCGTTGATTTCGTTGATCTCAAGCTCGGTGAACCACTGGCGGTGGCCCTGGCGCTTCATGTAATGCTTGCGCCGACGGAACTTGACGATCTTGACCTTCTTGCCTCTGCCGTGGGTCTTGATGGTTGCGGTGACCTTGCCACCCTCCACGTAGGGCGCGCCTACCTTGATGTCATCGCCATTGGCGATCATCAGTACCTTGTCCAGTTCAATGCTGGAACCGGTTTCGGCGGCAAGTTTTTCCACCCGGACGGTGGCGCCCGGTGCGACCCGGTACTGTTTGCCCCCGGTTTGAATTACGGCATACATAGCAGTTCTCCGCTTGTTCAACCGGCCTTGTGGGCGGCTGAAACCCTATCGTGAAATGAAAGAGGCGAGATTCTACCCATAGGCGTGGTCCGGGTCAAACGCCATTTGGGGTTTCTCGCGTCTGGCGCTGTAATTTAATACCTCATAAACTACAGGCCTTTGGCGCTTCTGGCGTATTGCATAAGAATCATGAGGGGGTTGAGGTGGATAAAGTCGATCTGCAGCAGGCCGGGCTGCGCGTTACCGGTCCGCGACTGAAGGTGCTGGCGGTGCTGGAGGCCCATCGCGACAATCACCTCAGCGCCGATGATGTCTACCGGATTCTCTGCGAAGCCAATGATGATGTGGGCGTGGCCACGGTGTACCGGGTGCTGTCACAGTTTGAGAGCGCCGGTATGGTCAAGCGCCAGGTCTTCAGCAGCGAGCGGGCGGTTTACGAGTTGGCGGAAGAGGAGCATCACGACCACATGATCTGCACCACATGCGGTGACGTGGAGGAGTTCTGCCGTGCCGAGCTGGAACAGATGCTCGAACAGCTGGCCGAAGCCCATGGGTTCAAGCCGCTGTATCACGATCTCAATATGTATGGACTCTGCCGTCGCTGTCAGGCGCAGCAGCAGGCCTGACTGGCGGCCTGCATGACGTTCGGTGCAGAAACCTGGCAGGATGCCTGACTGTTCAGGCGGGCAAAGCCCCTCGCCCTTTGGGGAAGATGGGCTGAGTGATTAGCGGGGATCAATGGTAAACTCTGGCGCTGAATTCAGGCCCGGGCGGGCCTGAGGTTTTTTGCGTGAGGCGTCCGGCCGCTGGCTGGGCCTGAGTGGAACTTGAGTATGGCGATCATTGAGGTACCCATAGCGGAGGCACAGGTCGGGATGTACCTGGTGGGCATAGATGTCTCCTGGGTGAAGAGCCCCTTCTACAAGCATCGTTTTCTGCTTAGCTCGCAGGAGATGATCGAGCAGCTGCAGGCCAGTGGCATCAAGGTCATCAGCATAGATACCGAGCGTAGCTGCCACAGTCAGCCGGGGCGGCAGGCCAAGGCCCAGGTGGAGGCACCGCGTAACCGCGAACTGCCGCCGAGCAGCCTGGCCAAGGAGATGAGTGTCGCCAAGGACCTCAAGGCTCAGTCGGTGAAGAAACTGGGGCTGATGCTCAACGGCATGATGGGCGGCAAGGCCGCGCTTGATCCCAAGGAAATGGCCGGGATCGTCGATCAGACCCAGGATTCCAGCCTGCGCAATGCCCATGCCCTGCTGACCCTGTTCCACCTGCCCAGCCGCTATGATGATCTGGCCGCGCACTGCTACGGCACCATGAGCATCGCCCTGATGCTGGGACAGCGGATGGACCTGTCCGACGAGGAACTGGCCCTGCTCGGCAGTGCTTGCATGCTCATGGATATCGGCTGGACCCGGCTGCCGCCCGAGCTGTTGAAGAACCTGATTCCCTACACCGAAGACGAATATCACCTGATCCAGCAGCATGCGGATCACAGCGTCGAGTTGCTGGAAGCCTCGGCGACGGACCCGGCGATTGTCGATCTGGTGGCCAAGCACCATGAGCGGGTGGATGGCAGCGGCTATTTCAGCAATTACAGCGGTGATCAGGTGCCCTTGCTGGCGCAGATCATGAGCCTGGCGGATCATTACGACAGCCTGATTCGCGGCTATTACGACTCGGGCCCGGTGATTCCGGCCACGGCACTCAAGCAGGTTTACCAGGCGGCGCAGAAAGGCAGCCACAACATGGGGCTGGTGGAGTTGCTGATCCAGCTGGTGGGAATCTATCCAGTCTCCAGCGCGGTCATGCTGGATACCGGCGAAAAGGCGGTGGTGACCAAGGTCAATTGGCGCGATGCCCTGCGCCCGCAGGTGCGGGTGATTTACTCCAAGCAGGGGATGAACCTGATGAAGCCGATGGATCTGGATCTGTTTCAGATGAATACCTCCGGGGTTGGCCGCAAGATCAAGCAGGTGCTTGACCCCAGCGACAAGCGCCAAGACCCCCTGGGACTGTTGAAGATTGAAATCTAGTAGCGGAGAGAGACCATGCAAGAACTCACATTCGGGGATTACGTCACCCTCGGCATTTCCGCGGTGGTGCTGCTCGCCTGGGTGGTGATGCGCATCCAGCGTGCGCTCAATCCCCATGTCGGCCGCCAAAGCCAGTGCCCAACGGCACAGGAGATCAGGGTCAACCTGAGCGACATCGGCAAGCCGCCGGCCGGCAAAACCAAGTCCAAGGGCAAAAAATAGGCTGGAGCCGCCCAGCCCTATGGCGTATCCTTTTGCGTCCGACTACTTAGCAGTACAGCCATGAGTTCCAGCAGCAACGACCCCCAGCTTCAGCTGATCAAGACCATCGTCTTTCTGGCGTCCCTGTCGCCGTTGTACGAGATCGTCTGGTACACGGTGACCGGCCGCTTCGGCGACTATCCGGCCTGGGAAATCATCGGTTTGACCGGTGAGGCCTCGCTGGTGTTTCTGTTGCTCACCCTGCTGGTGACGCCGCTGCGCAAGATCTTTGGCTGGAATGGCCTGATCAAGCTCAGACGCATGCTCGGCCTGTTCGCCTTCTTCTACGCTACCCTGCATTTTCTCGTCTATATCTGGCGCGAGGATAACTTCATCGTCCATGAATTCTTCCTCGACATGGTCAAGCTGCCCTACATCACCGTCGGCGTGCTCGCCTGGCTGATGCTGATCCCGGTGGCGGTGACGGCGAATGATCCGATGATGAAAAAGGCCGGCAAGAACTGGAAGCGGATTCACTCCATGATCTATGCCATCACCTTCCTCTCCGTCCTCCACTACCTGCTGGTGCGTACCTGGAACCCCACGGATGTGCTCTATTACGCCGCCATCCTACTGGCCCTGCTGGTGTACCGCTTCTACCACGCGCGCACGGTCAAGGATTGGGTCTTCTGACCTGAAGCGGCCGAGGTGGAGTCTATTCAGCAGGCGAGAGCGGACCTGGGCAGATGGTACCGGGAGCTGACCCGCTCCCTTATCGACCACCCAGGCCACTTGCCCAGCGGCTTTGCCGGCTCGGCGCAGGAGAGCGCCTTCGGTCAATGGCTGGCCCAGCGCCAGGCCGAGCAGAGTGGCGATGCCGAAACCCTGAAGCTGCTGGGGCGCCTGCATAACCAGCTGCAGCGGGAGGTCAATCGCCTCGCCCAGCGCCAGCAGCAGTTCATCAAATCCCGCCTCGCCCACGTGGGCATAGAACGCAACTACCTGCAGCTCGACGCGCTGCTATCACGGCTGGATGAGTCTGGTGGGAATTCAGAATAAAGGGATGACCGGAAACCAAAGAGGACGCGGAGGACGCCAAGAAGCGCGGAGAGCGCAGAGTTAAAAAGGCTAAAAAAGCTAACTGTTCAGATGGCTAAGCCCCTCGCCCCTTGGGGGAGACGACTGCAAGATGCAGGAGTTACTGTGACACAACATTGCCACCTGCCAATCTGGGAGCTTCGAGCCCTGACTCGGAGGTGCAACGGGGTTACCATGTCTAGCGGCAACCCCGGATTCCGTTTCACTCCATCCGGGCTACTTCTTCCTCATTCTT
>JADGBD010000185.1 GCA_015231665.1 Gammaproteobacteria bacterium | reverse complement strand
TATGCAACTGTTTGCTGCGCGACAGCGCACCGCTCGCCGGGGCGGGTTCTCCTAGGGTAAGGCTCCACAATTTAGCCAACAGCTAACACAGACAGCGCCTTTTGCTTTGACTCCCGTGCCTGACCGGGTAAAATTCGGCTAGTTTCAAACGCCAGACAAGGAGATAGGATGCAGGTCATTTTTTGTCATATCCCTGCTCGCGCCACTGTCGAAGAACTATTGCACTTCGCCGAATCGGGGGCTCGATCGCTGCTTCACCGCATCCGTGGCAAACCCGTTGTGCTGGCTTGTGAAATCCTCGAGGTCTTAGACAAGGCCGATGGCAGCTGCGAGTTTCATGGCCTGGTCACCTACGCTTCTCCGGCACTGGGCGAGAAGGCGATTGCGCGGCTCAAGACGAAGAAATTCTTTGGCCTGCCGGTCAATGTACGCCCCTACAATCACCGTTCACCGGGGGATCGCCGGGTGGTCCCGCGCAAGCAGGGGCTGAATCGGCCCGACGAGCGTCGGCGCTCCAATCAGGTGATCGTCCGCCGCGGGCTTTAGCTGCCGGCTTGCCAATTCCCCTGGAATAAAATTGATATGGATCAATCGATAGGCCTTTTTTATAGGGTCAATAGATATTATAACAGTCTGATATTAATAAGAAATTCAGGCAAGATGCGGCTTGACATGGCGGAGCTATAACTCTAGACTTGCAGGCTGCTGATCAGGCCGCAACCAGAAACCCAATAACCAGGGCCGCTGACCGGGGATACCACTAAAGTGCTGGAAAATTATCTACCCGTACTCGTTTTCATCGCGGTGGGCGGCTTTGTTGGAGCTGTCTTCGTCGCCCTGGGCTTTGTCCTGGCGCCGCACCGGCCGGATGCGGAAAAAGGCTCGGCCTACGAGTGCGGCTTTGAGGCCTTTGAAGATGCGCGCATGAAGTTCGATGTGCGCTATTACCTAGTCGCCATTCTGTTCATCATCTTCGATCTGGAAATCGCCTTCCTCTTCCCCTGGGCTGTGGTGCTGGATGAAATCGGTATGGTCGGTTTCTATGCCATGCTGCTGTTTGGTGATCGGCTTCATCTATGAATGGAAGAAAGGGGCGCTGGAATGGGACTGATGCGAGGGCTGCGCCATGGGCGTTGAGGGTATCCTGAAGGAAGGCGTGGTCACCACCACCGCCGACAAGCTGATCAACTGGGCGCGCACCGGTTCCATGTGGCCTATGACCTTTGGTCTGGCCTGCTGTGCCGTGGAGATGATGCACGCCGCCGCCGCCCGCTACGACATGGACCGTTTCGGCATCGTCTTTCGTCCCAGCCCGCGCCAGTCCGATGTGATGATCGTCGCCGGCACCCTGACCAACAAGATGGGTCCGGCCCTGCGCAAGGTCTATGACCAGATGGCCGAGCCGCGCTGGGTCATCTCCATGGGTTCCTGCGCCAACGGTGGCGGCTACTATCACTATTCTTATGCTGTGGTGCGCGGCTGCGACCGGGTAGTGCCGGTAGACATCTATGTGCCCGGCTGCCCGCCCACCGCCGAGGCCCTGCTATACGGCGTTCTGCAGCTGCAGGAGAAGATTCGCCGCACCAGTACCATCGCCCGCAAGGATGAACTCAGCAGCCAGGGCGAGGTGGCCTGATGAGCATGCAGGATCGTCTGGATGACCTGGTGGAGGCCATCGAGGAGCAATTCGAAGAGGCGGAGATCGAATTCAGCCTGGAGCGCGCCCTCGGCGAGGTCAGCCTGGAAGTGGACAAGGCCGACTGGAGCAAGGCCGCGCTGCTGCTGCGCAACCACGCCGATCTGGCCTTTGAACAGCTGATCGATCTGTGCGCGGTGGACTATCTGACCTACGGCCAGGGCGAGTGGAACACTGCCGATGCGCCGAATACCGGCTTTGGTCGTGGTGTCAATGCCATTGTCACGCCGCCGGGGGTGGCCGAAGCGGATCAGGAGCGCCGCTTTGCCGTGGTCTGCCATCTGCTGTCGCTGAAGCACAATATCCGCCTGCGCCTGAAGACCTTTTGCGCTGGCGATACCCTGATTGTCGATTCCCTCACCCCGGTATGGAACTGCGCCGACTGGTTCGAGCGCGAGGCCTTTGACCTGTTTGGCATTCTGTTTGACGGCCATCCCGATCTGCGCCGCATCCTCACCGATTACGGCTTTGTCGGCCATCCCCTGCGCAAGGACTTCCCTCTCTCCGGCCATGTGGAAATGCGCTACGACGCCGACAAGGGCCGGGTGATCTACGAGCCGGTGAGCATCGAGCCGCGTACCCTGGTGCCGCGCACCCTGCGCAGCGATAGCCGTTACGCGCAGCGCTCCGTGGAGCATGAAGATGCCTGAGATTCGTAACTACACCCTCAACTTCGGCCCCCAGCACCCCTCGGCCCACGGTGTGCTGCGCCTGGTGCTGGAACTGGATGGCGAGCAGGTGGTGCGTGCCGATCCGCACATCGGCCTGCTGCATCGCGGCACCGAAAAGCTGGCGGAGACCAAGCCGTTCAACCAGAGCATCGGCTACATGGACCGGCTCGACTATGTGTCGATGATGTGCAACGAGCACGGCTATGTGCTGGCCATCGAAAAGCTGCTGGGCATAGAGGCGCCGATCCGTGCTCAGTACATACGCACGATGTTCGATGAGATCACGCGGATTCTCAATCACCTGATGTGGCTCGGTACCCATGCCCTGGACGTGGGCGCCATGACCATGTTCCTCTACTGCTTCCGCGACCGTGAAGACCTGATGGATTGCTACGAGGCGGTGTCCGGCGCCCGTCTGCACGCTACCTATTATCGTCCCGGCGGGGTCTATCGCGATCTGCCCGATCAGATGCCGCGCTACGAGGAAAAGGCCAGCCGCTGGCACAGCGCCGACGACATCAAGCGGCGCAACGTCAACCGCGAAGGCTCGTTGCTGGATTTCATCGAGGACTTCTGCCAGCGCTTTGACGGCTATGTCGATGAATACGAAACCCTGCTCACCGACAACCGTATCTGGAAGCAGCGCACCGTGGATATTGGCGTGGTCACGCCGCAGCGGGCCAAACAGCTGGGCTTTACCGGCCCCATGCTGCGCGGCTCCGGCATCGCCTGGGACCTGCGCAAGAAACAGCCCTATGCCGCCTACAACGAGGTGGACTTTGACATCCCGGTGGGCAAGAACGGCGACACCTACGACCGCTATCTGGTGCGCGTGGAAGAGCTGCGCCAGTCCAACCGCATCATCAAGCAGTGCGTTGCTTGGCTGCGGGCCAATTCCGGTCCGGTGATGATCGATGACCACAAGGTGGCACCGCCGAGCCGCACACAGATGAAAGAGGACATGGAAGCCCTGATCCACCACTTCAAACTCTTCACCGAGGGCTACTGCCCGCCGCCGGGCGAGGTCTATGCTGCGGTGGAAGCGCCCAAGGGCGAGTTTGGCGTCTATCTGGTGGCCGATGGCGCCAACAAACCCTATCGCATGAAGGTGCGCGCCCCTGGCTTCCCCCATCTGGCGGCCATGGACGAGATGGTGCGCGGCCACATGCTGTCCGATGTCACCACCGTGATCGGCACCATGGATGTAGTCTTCGGGGAGATCGACCGCTGATGAGCTTCAAGAGCGCACCCATGGTCCGCCTGGACCGGCTGACCGAGAAGTCGCAACTGCTGACCCCGGAGCTACGTAACTCCATTGATAAGTGGGTGGCCAAGTTCCCTGAAGGCTGGCAGCAGTCGGCGGTAATGTGGGCCCTGCGCGAGGTGCAGGAGTACAACGGTGGCCATCTCACCACCGAACTGATGGATCAGGTCGCCGCCTATCTGGATATGCCGCCCATCGCCGTCTATGAGGTGGCCAGCTTCTACTCCATGTATGAGCTCAAGCCCCTCGGCAAGCACAAGATCTGTATCTGCACCAATGTCTCCTGCATGATCTGCGGCTCAGATCAGGTGGTCAGCCACCTGAAGAAGCGTCTCGGCATAGGCCTGGGTGAGACCACAGAGGATGGCCGCTTTAGCCTTAAAGAAGTGGAGTGCCTGGGTGCCTGCGGTGGTGCGCCCATGTTCCAGATCGGCACCCAGTATTACGAAAACCTCACCCCGGAAGGCATAGACGCCATCCTCGATGGACTGGAGTAGCCCATGGCCAACGAAGTCTGTCTGCGCAACAACGATCTCGACCAGCCCTGGACCCTGGCCACCTACCAGTCCCGCGGCGGTTACGAGCAGCTGAAAAAGATCCTCGCCGAGAAGACCGATCCGGTAAAAATCATCGACGAGGTCAAGGCCTCCGGTCTGCGCGGTCGGGGTGGTGCCGGCTTCCCCACCGGGCTGAAGTGGAGCTTCATCAACCGCAGCCTGCCCGGCGATCGCTACATCGTCTGCAACTCCGACGAGGGCGAGCCCGGTACCTTCAAGGACCGGGACATCCTGCGCTACAACCCGCATCAGCTGATCGAGGGTATGATCATCGCCGGTTACGCCATTGGCGCCTGCGCCGGCTACAACTACATCCGCGGCGAGTTCTGGGAGCCCTACGAGCGCTTCGAGGCGGCCCTGGAAGAGGCGAGGGCGGCCGGTCTGCTGGGCAAGAACATCCTCGGCTCCGGCTGGGACTATGATGTCCACAGCCACCTGGGTGCTGGCGCCTACATCTGCGGTGAAGAAACGGCGCTGCTGGAGTCCATCGAAGGCAAGAAGGGCCAGCCGCGCTACAAGCC
>JADGBD010000184.1:3044-4744 GCA_015231665.1 Gammaproteobacteria bacterium | reverse complement strand
CGAACTCCTGCCTGATCAGCTCCACCGGGACCTTGAGCCCCTTGCCGGCATAGACCACCAACTCCGGCGGCTCCTGATAACAGCCGCCAAGCCCGCTGAGCAGGAAGATAAAGGCGAGAATCCAGAGTGCGCGATTCATGATTGGCACCTCATGCCAGGATGGTTCATGGGGCTAAGGCGCGGACGCCATGCTCTTGCGCCAGTCCAGGTAGCCCCCGGAATAGTTCCATACCTGGGTATAGCCCATTTTCTGCAAGGTTTCTGCGGCAAAGGGGCTGCGCAGTCCGCCACCGCAGTAAATCACGATGGGGGTATCCCTGGTCCCGGCGTGCGACTGGATGTCAAACTCCAGCCAGCCTCGGGTGATATTGACGTTCTGTGGCGCTTCGATCTGTCCGCCCTGGCGCTCGATCTCCTCCTTGGTGCGGATGTCCACCAGCACCAGGTCCGGGGTTTCGTCGATGAGTTTTTTCAGCCCGGCCGAGTCGATCATGCGGGTGGTCTGCTCCGCTGCCTGGCGCAACTGCTTGCCGCTGGGGATGGACGTGTCCGCCTGCAGGCTCAGACTCAGCCCGGCGGCGATGGAAAACAGGCACAGGACAGCTTTCATTGTCAGCCTCTTGATCGGAATGATGGTCGAATGCGTGCAGGCAGCAGCCCGCCGCGGCCCTGGGAGCGCAAGTCGCTCAAACTTCTCTGGCGATGTTCCTTAGCTTAACCCAACCGGGCAAAACAGGAACCAAAAAGGGCGCAGGATGCCAAAGCCCAGGACTGCAGGACCACCGATAACCCATCGGTTTGGCATGACCTGATCGGCGAGGGGCCTGGCGGGGGAGGGCGTAGAGGAGCCCTGATCAATACACTGTTGCAACCGGCGATTGAAACGTAGAATCGGCAATTGCCGCATCAAGAGAGGTTCGTATCTTTATGTATGTCACCATCGTAGAAGTTCAAGTTGTAGCCGACAGGCTAGATGAGTTTCTGGAGGCCTGCCGTTTAAACCACGAGGCTTCCGTGCAGGAACCCGGCAACAAGCGATTCGATATTTTGCAAAGCGCGGAAGATCCGGCCCATTTCGTGTTGTACGAGGCCTATGCCGACGAGGCTTGCGCCAAGGCACACAAGGAAACCGCCCATTCTCTGAAATGGCGCGAAACCGTAGCAGACTGGATGGCGGAGCCGCGAAAGGGCAGGCCCTTTGTTGGCCAGCATCCGGCGTAACTGGGGGTATCGATGAAAATAGCCACAGGTTTTTCTACCGACGAAGACGCCATTCAGGCATGTCGTGCCGCCTACAGCCAAATTGCCGAGCATATCGACGGCGCTCCCGATCTCATCTATGCCGCCTGGTCGGTGGTCTACGATGCCGAGCAGATTCTGGCCGAACTTCGGCGTCTCGCCCCCGATGCCAAACTCCATTCAGCTTCCACCTGTCTGGGGGGAATGACGCAGGAGGGTTTTGTTTCCGAGGGCGGTCGTGGCCTGACCCTTTTGGCCATGAGCGATCCCGCGGGCGCTTATGGTGTGGGTGGTGCCGAAATCAACGCCTCAGCGCGCGAGGCCGCCACTGAAGCCATACTGGCTGCCCTGGAGGATGCCGATCGTCCGGGCGAAATCCCCACCATGGTGCGTTTGAGCGCCTCTCCCGGCGCGGAAGAAGCGGTGATCGCCGGGATAGAAGACGTCCTCGGGCAGGGCGT
>JADGBD010000184.1:0-3034 GCA_015231665.1 Gammaproteobacteria bacterium | reverse complement strand
CAATACCGTTGAGGGTCATTGGGTACTTGCTGCATGGCAACAGCTGTTTTCCAATGCCGTGGTGGTCTCAGTCCTGTTTCCCAGTGTTGCGACCGCTTTCGCTTTCCACAGTGGATACAGTCCCACCGCGGTGAGCGGGAAGGCGACCCGGGCCGAGGGTCGTGTGCTGCATGAAATCGATGGCCGAGCGGCAGCTGATGTCTATAACGAATGGACCCAGGGTGCGGTGGCCGGGGCTTTGGCTGAAGGCGGCAATGTGCTGGCATCCACCACCCTGCACCCGCTCGGGCGCGTGGTTGGCTCGGTGGGGGGTGTGGATTATTTCCGCCTGTCCCATCCCGATAGCCTGACTGCAGATCATGCGATTACCCTGTTTTCGGACATTGAAGAGGGTGACGAGCTGGTATTGATGGAGGGCTCGGTGGATAGCCTGGTGAGCAGGGCGGGCCGGGTCGCTCAATCTGCCTTGGATGCGGGTAAAATGTCCGCCGAAGATATCAGCGGCGCCCTGGTGGTGTATTGCGCCGGTTGTATGTTGACCGTGCAGTCGGAAATGGACCGCGTGGTTGAAGGCCTGAACCAAACCCTGTCCGGTGCGCCTTTCCTGGGTAATTTCACCTTCGGGGAACAGGGCTGTTTTGTTGGTGGCGAGAACCGCCACGGTAATTTGATGATCTCGGTTGTGGTATTCGGTAAATAGCCAGTGAAGGATAGTGACGAAACGCTGCGCGAAGCGCTGATCGATCTTGCGCGCGCGCGCGAGCAGGAAGAGCGGCTTCGTCACGAATCTGAAGGCCTGTTGAGAGGCCTTCAGGTACTCATCGAGCCGGCTGAAACTTCGCAGATGTTCAGCAAACTGCTCGAGGTGATGCGTAGCGTGCTGCATTTTGAACACGCCGCGGTGTTGATGGGTCACGACGACGGCAAATTGCATCCCGTGGCATACACAAGCCCGTTGTTCGAGAACACCCAATGGGAACCACAAAAGCTGTTTCAGCGCGTATTCAGTGGAATCCCCGTGGCCGCCTTCAGTATTCGCGTCGTAGCGGAGTGGCAGAATCAGCCGCGCGAACTGATCGATTGCACCAACTCGGCTCTGCACGCGCCGCTGCGCTCCGGTGAATCTCCCGCCATGCTGGTTTGTACCCACAGCAAACCGGCGTTCTTCAGCAATGAGCATGTGAATATCGCCGGGCGTTTTGCCCCCCTGGCGGCCCAGGCCTTGATCACCGCTGAAGCCAGTGAACTGGCCTTTCGCCAGCGCCTGTTGAAGGAAGAAAAAAAGGCCATCGAAGAGCGCAACACCCTGCTGCAGGAGGCGCGGGACAAGGCCCTGGAAGCCTCGCGGATGAAGTCGGACTTTCTCGCCAACATGAGCCACGAAATCCGCACGCCGATGAATGCCATCATCGGCATGACCGGTCTGGCCCTGCAGGGTGAGATGGGCAGCAAGGAGCGCAACTTCGTCGAGAAGGCCCATCGTTCGGCCGAGTCTCTGCTCGGCATCATCAATGACATTCTCGATTTCTCCAAGATCGAGGCCGGCAAGCTGGACATCGAGGCGATCGATTTTGATCTGGAGGAGGTGCTCGACAACGTCAGCAATCTGGTCGGTCTCAAGGCCGAAGACAAGGGCTTGGAACTGCTGTTTCGCATCTCGCCCGACATTCCGCGACAGCTGATCGGGGACCCCCTGCGCCTGAGTCAGGTCCTGATCAATCTGGGTAGCAATGCGGTCAAATTCACCGATACCGGTGGCGAGGTCGTTGTCGAGATTGCGCAGAAGGCGTCGGATGAGCAGGGCATCCTGATTCAGTTCAGCGTTCGGGACAATGGCATTGGCATGACCGAGGAACAGCTGTCCAAGCTGTTCCAGTCCTTCAGCCAGGCGGATACCTCGACCACCCGCAAATACGGTGGCACCGGATTGGGGCTGGCGATCTGCAAGCGCCTCACCGAAATGATGGGCGGCGAGATTGGCGTCGACAGTGAATACGCCCAGGGCAGCACCTTCACCTTCACCGTCCGACTCAGGCAGCAAGCCGATCAACGCCCGGCGAAAAAGACGGCAATCACCGACCTGTCATCCCTCCATGCGCTGGTAGTCGACGACAACGCTACGGCGCGGCAAATTCTGGTGGAATTACTTGCCCGGCTGGGCATCGCCGTCACCCAGGCCTCATCCGCCGCGGAGGCCATCGCCCATCTCGAGCAGGCGGACAGCCATTCACCTTCTGACATCGTCTTGATGGACTGGCGCATGCCGGGCATGGATGGCATCAGCGCTGCATCAGCCATCCAGAAGAACCCCAAACTCCGCCACGTTCCGACCATCGTCATGGTCACGGCCTATGGCCGGGAGGAAGCTCAACAAGCGGCCCAGGGGCTGCAGTTGGGTGGCTTTCTGACCAAGCCCGTCACCTCATCGACGCTGCTGGACACCCTGTTGGGCGCATTGGGCCATCAAACCACGCGAAGCGGCCATGCGGACAACAGACAGGAGAAACTGAACAAGTCGTCTCGCCAGTTGCGCGGAGCCCATCTGCTATTGGTGGAGGACAATGAGTTCAACCAGGAACTGGCCTACGAACTGCTCACCCGGCATGGTATCCGAGTAGAGATTGCCAACAATGGCCAGGAGTCGCTTGACGCGCTTGAACAGCGGCATTTCGATGGGGTTCTGATGGATTGCCAAATGCCCCTGATGGACGGTTACGAGGCAACGAGACTGATACGAGCGCAGGATCGCTTCAAGGGCCTCCCGGTCATCGCCATGACCGCCAATGCCATGGTGGGTGACAAGGAGAAAGTTCTGGCGGCCGGCATGAACGACCACATTGCCAAGCCCATCAACGTCAACGACATGTTCAACACACTGGCAAAATGGATCAAGCCGGCACAACCTGCCGAGTTCGACCAGGCACCTTGCGCCGAAGTGCAGGAGCGGCAACCACCCTCGCAAGGGCTGCCGGAGTTCCAGCACATCGATGCGGTGCGGGGCGCCAAGGGCGTCGGCGGCAGTGAACAGGTCTAT
>JADGBD010000183.1 GCA_015231665.1 Gammaproteobacteria bacterium | reverse complement strand
GATACCAAGCCAGCGGCGGTGCCTGCAGCACCTGACCGAGCACGGCGCGGATCACCCCGGCATGGGCCACCACCAGCAGATGCTCGCCTGGGTGATCGCGCAGCAGGCGCGCAAGCCCGGTGCCGACGCGCTCGCTGAAGGCGAGCAAGGGCTCGGCACCCTCGGGGCGCTGGTGCAGCGGATCGGCATAAAAAGCCGCATAGGCCTGGCTTTGCTCCCGGGCCACCTGATCCGGGCTCAGGCCCTCCCAGCAGCCAAAGCCCACCTCGCGAAAGTCCGCCTCGATCCGCAGGGGCAGGCCATGGCGCTGACTCAGGGCCTCGGCAAAGGCGCGACAGCGCAGCAGGGGCGAGCTGATCAGCCGGCTCCAGGGCGCCTGTTCGGCGACCGCTGACCAAAGCTGTTGCCAACCCTTCTGCGACAGGGGGTCATCGATGTTATGACCTCGAAACCGCCGCCCGCCCTCGGGCTCGCCATGGCGAATGAAGTCGATCACTGTATCCATCCTGCCTCCTCACGAACTTGCCCCATGGGGCTGGTAGTTAGCGCTGTTTAAGTCAGCCATCATGCTCAATTGAGCAGCAAAGTTAAAGTTCTCTGTGAACACGCCGATAGCTGAAAAGACTTTGCGGCGCGGTTCTGGTAAATGACCTGGAGGGGAATTACACTCGAAAGGTCTGCAGGGGCAAAGCCTTGCAGAAGCCCTCGCAGCGGCCAGGCCCTGGTCGTTGCCGTGCCATTCTAACTAGCTTAAATACCGGAGTTTAGCCAATGAAGAGAATCCCCTTGCTGTTCCTTGCCCCGCTGCTGTTTGTCGCCAGCCTGGCGCTGGCGGTCGATCTGCCCGTTGTGGAAGGCAACGATGCCTATATATCACCCGAAAGCGTCGCCGGTGCGGTGACCGTGGATGCCGCCAAGGCCCATGAGCTCTGGAAGGCTCGCGCCTGGTTTGTCGATCCGCGCAAGGCGGCTCAGTTCGAGAGCGGCCACATTCCCGGCGCGCTCAATCTGGAATACAAGCCGGGCAAGCCCAACCAGCCTCTGACCGCGGAAAGCCTGGAGGCCCAGGTGCCCAAGACCGACCCGGTGGTGTTCTACTGCAACGCCGAGAAATGTGACCGCTCCAGCTGGGGTGCAGCCCTGGCCCTGGAATGGGGCTGGAAGGAGGTCTATTACTTCCGTGGCGGTATTCCCGAGTGGACCAAGGCCGGCTATCCGGTGCAATAAGGCCCTGGGGCCTGGTCTCGAGCCAGTCAAGCCTCGGCCAGGCCCCCGATTTTTGCATTGGCACTGCATCGGCCGACAGAACAACTCAATAAAAAAGGCAACATCATGAGCCTATTGCAGAATCTTCGTTTGCGCGATCGCGTCAGCCTGGCCGTGGGTCTGGGCATTCTGGTCATAGCCAGTACCATGGCGATTGTCGCCGACCGGCTCCAGTCCGGTGTGCATGAAGATTTTCGCAAGGCCTATTTCAGTGGCCTGGCTGGGCTGTGGAACGCCCAAAGCGCCAGCGAACAGCAGGCCATGGCAAGCAATTTCAAGGCCTTTACCCGCAACACCCAACTCAGCGCCGCCCTGTTTCGGAACAACCCAGCGGGCATCCGCGATGCCGTGGAGCCCACCGCCATCCGCCTGAAGGCGGTGGATGTGGCGGATAATCTGCTGGTCATCGACCGCTCAGGCAAGCTGGCCTATGCCTCTGTCTCCGGACACAAGGACCAGGGTATGGCCGTCTCGGTGCGCGCTGCGCTGGACTCAGGCAAGCCGACTCAGGGCTTTGAGCGCACCGCCGATGGGCGGTTGGTGAACCTGGCGTCCTTTCCGATTTATGACCGTGCCGATATGGTCGGCCTCGGTGTGTTTGAAAAGCATCTGGACAAGCTTGCCCTGTCCCTGAAGCAGGCCAGCGGCCGTGAGGTGTTCTTTGTCGAGGAGACAGGCGCCATCGCCAGCGCCAGCGGTGAGCTGCCCGCCGGGCTTGCGCTGGATACCCCGGGTGATGCCGCCGACTACCGTGAGAAAACCGCTGCCGGCAAGGTCTGGGGCATCGGCAGCGTGCCCCTGCTGGACTATTCTGGCAAGCGCATCGCCAGCCTGGTGACGCTGGAGGATGTCAGCACCAGCGCCGAGAGCCGCGATCAGCTCATGTTGACCAGCGTCATTGCCGTGCTCATTCTGCTGGCGATCATCACCCTGGGCACGCGCTATTTTCTCAAGCACTCCTTTATCCCCCTGGAGAAGGCGGTGCTGGTGATGCAGCGGATCTCCGAAGGGGATCTGACCACCGAGATCAAATGCACCAGCAACAATGAAGTGGCGCAGATGCTCAAGGGCATGCTCAACATGCAGGTCAATCTGCGCACCATGATTCAGGTGATCCTGGACACCGCGGCACAGCTGGCGGTGGCGGCCAATCAGGCGCAGGAAACGGCCCAGCGCACCAGCGCCGGGGCCCAGGATCAGCAGGGCGACACCCAATCCGTGGCCACCGCGATGAACGAGCTGTCGATGACCTCCAGCGAAGTGGCGAATAATGCCCATCAGGCTGTCTCTGCCGCCCAGTCCGCCGATGCCGAGGCCAACAAGGGCCAGCAGGAGGTCGCCCGGGTGACCCAATCGATCAACCAGCTGGCGGCCAATGTGGAGCAGACTGCGGCGGTGATCATGCGCGTCAATGAGGCGTCCAGCTCCATCGGCCAGATCCTCCAGGTAATTCGCGGCATCTCCGAGCAGACCAATCTGCTCGCCCTCAATGCCGCCATCGAGGCCGCCCGTGCGGGCGAGCTGGGCCGCGGCTTTGCCGTGGTCGCCGGCGAGGTGCGCAATCTCGCCAGCAAGACCCAGCAGTCCACCGAAGAGATCGACGGCATGATCAGCAAGCTGCAGGACAGCACCCGGGCCGCCGTCGGCGTCATGGGCCAGGGTCAGGATAGCGCCCGCGAGGCCGTCGGCAAGGCCGACTCCGCGGCGCAATCACTCCAGGCCATCACCCGCGCGGTGAGCACCATCCGCGACATGAACACCCACATCGCCACCGCCGCCAACGAGCAATACGCCGTGGCCGAGGAGATCAACCGCAATCTGGTGCGCATCTCCGAGGTGGCCTCGGACACCGCCGAAAGCTCCCGCCAAACCGCCGATGTCTCGGCGATGATCTCCCACTACGTGGTGGAGTTGCAGACCCAGGTCAGTCGGTTTCGGATCTAAGGGTCAGGGGTTCGTTTGACGAATCCCGAATCCCGAATCCCGTAGCAGCCACGCCAGGTTTCCTGTTCCGGGCTGTCCCTGCTCGTTCCTTGAGCGTTAGAATGCCCCTGCATCCAAACAGAATCATCCATCGGGAGAGCCATAAGTGGAAACCTTCGAAACTCTGATCAACGGCCTTAACGGTATTGTCTGGGGCCCGGCCATGCTGTTGCTGATTCTCGGCACCGGCCTGTTTCTGACCATTGGCCTGCGCTTCATGCCCATACGCCACATCGGTTATGCCTTCAAAATGCTCTGGGCCGGGCGCAAATCCACTGAGGCCGGCGACATCAGCCCCTTCAATGCCCTGATGACCGCGCTCTCCGCCACCGTCGGCACGGGTAATATCGCCGGGGTGGGTACCGCCATCGCCATCGGCGGGCCCGGGGCCATTTTCTGGATGTGGTGCACCGCCCTGGTGGGCATGGCCACCAAATACGCCGAGGCGGTTCTGGCGGTGAACTACCGCGAGGTGGACGAGGCCGGCAACCATGTGGGCGGGCCGATGTATTACATCAAGAACGGCCTGGGCAAGAACTGGGCCTGGCTAGGGCTGTTGTTTGCCATCTTTGGTGCCCTCGCCGGCTTTGGCATCGGCAACATGGTGCAGGCCAATTCCGTGGCCCATGTGATGGAGTCCAATCTGGGTGTGCCGGAGTGGCTCACCGCCGCAGTGATGGCAGCTTTCGTCTTTCTGGTGCTGATCGGTGGCATCCAGCGCATCGCCCAGGTGGCCGGCAAACTGGTGCCGCTGATGGCGCTGGTCTATGTGCTCGGCGGTCTGCTGGTGATTCTGTTCAACATCTCGGCGGTGCCGGCGGCGCTCTGGGCGATCATCGATGCCGCCTTCACCCCCACCGCCGCCACCGGCGGCTTTGCCGGCGCCGGGGTGATGCTGGCGATCCAGATGGGTGTGGCCCGCGGCATATTCTCCAACGAGGCTGGCCTGGGCTCCGCCCCTATCGCCCATGCCGCCGCCCAGACCAACAACCCGGTACGCCAGGGCACCATCGCCATGCTCGGCACTTTCATCGACACCATCATCATCTGCACCATCACCGCCCTGGTGATCATGATCTCCGGCCAGTGGGATAGCGGGCTGAAGGGGGCAGAATTGTCGTCAGCCGCCTTCGCCAGCGGCCTGCCGGTGCTGGGACAGTTCGTCGTCATTTTTGGTCTGGTGATCTTCGCCTTCACCACCATCCTGGGTTGGAGTGTCTATGGCGAGCGCTGCGTCGAGTATCTGCTCGGCATCAAGGCGATCTTGCCCTTCCGCCTGCTCTGGGTGGCCGCCATCCCGGTGGGTGCCATGGTCCAGCTGGACCTGGCCTGGCTGATTGCCGATACCCTCAATGCGCTGATGGCCATCCCCAACCTCATCGCCCTGCTGCTGCTCAGCCCGGTGGTGTTCAAGCTGACCCGGGAGTATTACGACAAGCAGTGATGATTCGGGACTGGGGACTGGGGGCTCGGGGTTCGGGACTCGATGATTGCCACGGATAAGGCTGGTGGCTGAAAGCTGAAGGCTGACCGCTGCTGAGCC
>JADGBD010000182.1 GCA_015231665.1 Gammaproteobacteria bacterium | reverse complement strand
AATCGACATGATATTTGAGTGCTGCAGAACTCGGAACTCGACAGTTGCCAGGGTTGTTTCACGCTAACGCAGGATTCCGCAATGCCCCACGACGTACAGAAACCCCAGATTGACGAGGCGCAGGCCGCCTCTCAACAGCCGCCTGGGTCAGATCCGGACAAACGCCTGTTCAATGCGGTTGAGTTGCGTTTGTTTCGCTACACGGCGGTGCTGTTTTCCCTGGTTGCACTGACCGCGCTGATCGGCATCATCCTGTGGTCATTTGGTTGGATACTGAATACTTTCTATAACCTGCTTCTGTCGCTGTCTCTCGCCGGTATCCTGGCGCTGGTGCTTTATCCCATAGTCACCTTTCTCAAGCGCCGACTGCGGCTACCCCGGTTGCCGGCGGCCATGCTTCTGCTGCTGATCTTTCTGGTTATCATCGGGGGCCTGATTTTCCTGCTCGTGCCCATCCTGGTCAGTCAAACCGTCCAGTTGATGACGGTGTTGCCCGACATGCTGGCAAGCTGGCAAGCCCATTTCTCCTATCAATTTCCGGGGCTCAGCTCAATGATCTCCAGCAGTATGCAGAGCAACGGCGGAGATGAGCTCCAGCCAGGTCTGCCCGACCTGAAAGACACCGGCGGGACCATCATGACCTATATGGGGCTGTTGTTGAGTATCGGCTTTGTGCCCCTGTTCCTGTTCTTCGCCCTGCTTTCCGGTGACATGCTGCGCAATCAAGTCGTCGAACTCTTATCTGTCTTCCACCAGAGCACACAACAGAAATCGCTGTATTTTATGGATGTATTTCTGGGATACGTCACTGCCTTCTTTCAGGGTCAGCTGATCATCGCCGTGTCCATGGGCTCCTTGTATGCTACGGGCTTTGCCGTAATCGGCCTGAAGTTCGGCGTTCTGGTCGGGTTGGTGTTGGGGCTGCTGAACATAGTCCCCTACCTGGGCTCTCTGATCGGCCTGCTGGTGATCCTGCCCATGGCCTATCTGCAGCCGGATGGTGGTATTGAATTGCTGCTGATGACCGGCCTGGTATTTGCGGCAGTGCAGCTGATAGAGGCATGGCTGCTGACGCCGAAAATCATGGCCAACCACTCTGGCCTGCACCCCGCCGTCGTGGTTATTTCATTGTTCTTCTGGGGCACGGCCTTGAACGGCATTATCGGCATGGTGCTCGCGGTTCCCCTGACCGCATTCTTCGTCGCCATCTGGAGCGAGATCAAACTCGGCCTGAAACACTCGCTGAGCAAACGAGAAGCCCGGTCATGAAGGAGACAAGCCCCGCCGAGGACGACCAAGCGACGGCCGGTGAGGACGTAGGCATCCGCGACATCCTGCGTATTCTGCAGACCATGTCAGCCGACATGCTTAGCCTGGTCATGGTGGAGGCGCGGTTGTTCGGGCACACGGCCCTGGCGATGATTGGACTGGCGTTGGTGATCGCGCTGCTCCTGGTGAGCAGCTGGCTGTTTATCGGGGCGGCCCTGGTAATAGCGCTGACCAGCCTGCAGGCCTTCAGTCTCACGACGGCCCTGCTGACGGTGGCGCTGGCACACCTGCTGCTTGCGACCTTCGCCTTCTGGCGGCTGCGCTACAGCATGCGAGATCTCAGGTTTCATCAGAGCCGGGCCAGCGCTCAGAGCGTGCTCGCCCATGCTCGGTCTGTGCTTGAGGCAAGCGAGCAGCGACCAAAGAGGCAGTGAGCCGTTCAGCGGGCTGGTGAGCCCATCAGGCTGGAGACGAGCTGTATGAGTTTCGCTTGGCCGGCCAGCAAGCCATAGCTGCAGTTGATGCCGGGCAGCCGTAGGCGCTCGACCAGTATCCCGCTGACAAAGGCAACGGGCAGGGCGGCAGGGCTGCGGGCCAGCGCCCGTAGCTGCTGCATCAGCTGATCGATTCCCTGCTGCATCAGACAGCCACGCCGATCAATTCGGCCGCGCAGCTGCGCGGCCTCCTGCCTCAACTGGCTGCGACGAGACACTATGACCTATGTCTTAAAACGGCAGACAGCAAGGTGCCTGCGGCAAAGGCAAGGCCCAGGGAGGCCAATGGCTTGTCGCGCACGAATACGCCCACGCTCTTCAGGATATCGTCAGTGCGATCCTTGGCTTGCTCCCCGGCATGCCTGATGCCAGCCTCCGCATCCGCGGCATGATGGCGAATCCGTTCCTCTCCCTTGGCCGCCGTCTTGGCGAACTGATCTACTGACTCATGGGCGCGCTCAGAGAGACGGTCGGTGGTGGCGTGATCGCTATGGGATTCTTTATTCATGGGCTTTATTCCTGCTGTGGTGGTAATGCATGGGTGGATGCCGCTCGGCTTCCACTGCTCTGGAACGATCAGCTTCGCGCAGATACCAGCGGCTGTCTGGACGGTAGCGAACAGAGGCAGCAGCTAACCTGGTGCTCTGGCTTGGGCCTGATCGGGTACAATTGCCCGGTCGCGTTCTGCTACCGGAATCTCCATGCGCCTTGGGCCCTTTGCCTCTGTTCTGATCCTCTTTGCCCATCCCTATCCGCACCGTTCGCGGGTGAATCGGGCGATGCTCGATGGCGTGCGCGATCTGCCCGGGGTGGTGATCAACGACCTTTACGAGCAGTACCCCAATTTTCATATCGACCCCCAGCGCGAGCAGGCGCTGCTGCAGGCTGCCAAGCTAGTGGTGATGCAGCACCCGATCTATTGGTACAGCCAGCCGGCGCTGCTGCAGCAATGGAAGGAGAAGGTGCTGACCCTGGGCTTTGCCTATGGCCCCAGCGGTGATGCCCTGCGCGGCAAGGGTCTGCTGAGTGCGCTGAGTACCGGCCAGTCGGCCCAGTCTTACCGGGCCGATGGCGCCAATCGCTACGCCATCGAGGAGACCCTGCGGCCGCTGGAGATGATGGCCAACCATTGCGGCATGACCTATCTGCCGCCCTTCGTCATCCACGGTGCACCGCGCCTGGGCGAGGAGGAGATTCAGGCCCATGTCGGCGCCTACCGGCTGCATCTGCAGCGCTTGATCCAGGGGGTTGACCGTGGCTGAAGCGAGCATTCTCTCCAATGCGGTGATCTACCTGGGGGCGGCGGTAATCAGCGTGCCCCTGGCCAAGCGCCTGGGTCTGGGCTCGGTGCTGGGTTATCTGATCGCCGGGGTGATCATCGGCCCCTGGGTGCTGGGGCTGATCGATAACGTCGAGGACATCCTCCACTTTGCTGAATTCGGCGTGGTGCTGCTGCTGTTTTTGATCGGCCTGGAGCTGAACCCGCGCCGGCTTTGGTCCATGCGCCAGCCGATTCTCGGTCTCGGCGGGCTGCAGGTGGCGGCCACCAGCGCCCTGCTGCTGATCCCCGCCCTGCTGTTTGGCCTGAGTTTCACCCAGGCCCTGGTGATTGCCATGGGCCTGTCCCTGTCATCCACCGCGATTGCTTTGCAGAGCCTGCAGGAGCGCCATCTGTTGTCCACACGGGCAGGCAGCTCGACCTTCTCCGTGCTGCTGTTTCAGGATATCGCCGTGATTCCCATGCTCGCCCTGATCCCTCTGCTGGCGGGCGGCGGCGAGGCCGAGGCAGGCGGCTTCGAGGGACTGATCAAGGTGGTTGGAGTCATCGGCGGCATCGTTGTTCTCGGACATTACCTGACCCGGCCGATCTTTCGCTTCATCGCCAACACCGAGCTGGAGGAAATCTTCACCGCCTTCACCCTGCTGCTGGTCACCGGCATCTCCTTGCTCATGGCCCAGGTGGAGCTATCCATGGCCCTGGGCAGTTTTCTCGCCGGGGTGCTGCTGGCGGAGTCCGAATACCGCCACGTGCTTGAAGCCGAGATCGAGCCCTTCAAGGGTCTGCTGCTGGGACTGTTTTTCATCTCCGTGGGGATGTCGATCAACTTCGGCCTGCTGCTCGCTCAGCCCCTGTTGATCCTGGGACTGGTGCTGTTGCTGGTGGCGATCAAGCTGCTGGTGCTCTGGTTCATCGCTAGCCGCTGCAAGACCCCGCTGGAGGGCGATCAGCGCGCCCTGTTCGCCTTTCTCCTCTGTCAGGGCGGCGAGTTCGCCTTTGTCCTCTTCGGCGTGGCGCGGACCGAGGGCCTGCTGGATACTGCCCTGACCGATCCGCTGATCCTGGTGGTGAGCCTGTCGATGGTGATCACGCCGCTGCTGTTGCTGCTGCAGAATCGCCTGCTTCAACCTCAGCACATGCGTCTGGGCGAGCCGCGCCCGGCGGACCCGATGGATGAGGTCAATCCGGTGATCATCGCCGGCTTTGGCCGCTTTGGCCGGGTGGTGGGTCGGCTGCTGCATGCCAACCGCGTGGCCACCACCTTGCTCGACCATGACCCGGACCATATCGAGCTGGTGCGCCAGTACGGCTACAAGGTCTATTACGGCGACGCCACCCGCCTGGACATACTCCGCGCCGCCGGAGCGGACAAGGCGCGGCTGCTGATCGTCGCTTTGGATGACGCCGAGGCCAGCCTGCATCTGGTGGAGCTGGCAAAAGAGCACTTTCCCCAGCTGAAGATCCTCGCCCGCGCCTATGACCTGACCCACGCCTATCAGCTGCACAAGCGCGGGGTCGAGCTGTTTCAGCGGGAGATGCTGGAGTCGGCCCTCAAGCTGGGCGAGCAGAGCCTGCGCGAGCTGGGCTTTGGCGCCTATCGGGCGCAGGAGGCGGCGAATCGGTTCCGCGATTACGACCGCAAGCTGTTTGACCTGCTGCAGGAAGAAGGCGCCCTGGAGAAAGGCCTGTTGATGCAGCGCCACAGCGGCGAGGAGCTGGAACAGGTGCTCAACGCCGACCGCGAGGAGTTCCCCCAGCAACGGGATCGAGGCTGGGAGTAGCCGG